>CAYQXW010000016.1:0-16837 GCA_964421615.1 uncultured Planctomycetales bacterium | reverse complement strand
AGTAGAAGCTTTCCGTTTGTGTCCTCATGCAGAATTTGTTAGTGCTGATTCTGGAAAATATATTTATGCTTCTAGCCAAATTTTTGAGATGTTGAAGAATTATTCTGACAAATTAGAAATGGCGTCAGTTGATGAATTTTATTTGGATTTTAGTCATTATGATTTACAAACAGCGCAAAAAAAAGTTTTAGAAATTAAAAATAGAATTAAATCTCAATTCTCTATTACTTGTTCTGTGGGAATGTCCTCTGCAAAATTAGTTGCTAAAATAGCGGGTAAATTAAAAAAACCGGATGGCTTTGTGATTGTTGAGCAAGCGCAGGAACAATTGTTTATGAGTAAATTGCCTATTGAAAAAGTTACAGGAATTGGTCCAGCTTTGAAACAAATGCTTAATTATTTATCTATATTTACGTGTGGTCAGTTGGCGCAAGTTGATAAAAATTTTTTAGTTGATAAGTTTGGGAAGTTAGGTTTTTGGTTGGCTGATATAAGCCGGGGAATAGATTATGATGAAGTAAGTTATTGGAATCAACCGGATGTGATGCCGAAGTCCATAGGCCATTCGCATACTTTAGAAAAAAATATAAATTCTATTGGAGAGCTAAAACCTTGGATTAGAATGCTTAGTGAAATGGTGGGGTATCGGTTGCGTAAAGAATGTTTGCAAGCGTATGTTGTTCATTTTTATGTAAGAGGCAATGAAAACTTTTTTAGCCGCCAGAGGAGATTTGTAAATCCTACTTATGATTCAGCTGAAATTTATAAACGTGTAATGTTGATTTATGATACTCTTGGTAAATTTTTTAGTGTTAGAGCTTTAGGCGTAAGTGTGTCAGGTTTGGCAGTTCAAGATGTAAACTTTTTATTTGCAGAGGATAATAAAAAAAATAGTTTGATTAATGCTGTTGATAAAATTAATGACCGGTTTGGTGATTGGTCGATATATCCTGCTAGTTTAGATGGAGTTAAATGATTTGTTGCATAAAATACTCATTATGATAAAATTATGTTGAATATTATAAACTTTATTTTGTTAGTAACTTTAGTATTTTATATAGTGTTATTCATGAAAGGGAAAATTTATGACAACTAAAAAGGTAGATACTAGCTGGGCAAATATTCATAAGTATATGACTAAAGATGGAATTGAACGTTCTTTTTTAGCTAATCGCCAATATACGCTTGCCAAAGATCAGTATACTACTACCTTGCATGATGATTTTATTGCGCTTTCCATAGCTGTTAGGGATAGATTAATAGAACGATGGATTAGTACTCAGCAGAATTATCATAAAAATAATGTTAAAAGAGTTTATTATTTATCCTTAGAGTTTTTAATTGGTAGATTGCTTGGAACAAATATGCAGAATTTAGGATTATGGGATGAATGTAAAGAAGCAATGGATGATTTGGGGTTGGATTTAGATGAGTTACGTGATTGTGAGCCAGATGCAGGTTTGGGGAACGGTGGTTTAGGTAGGCTTGCGGCATGTTTTTTAGATTCAATGGCGACAATGAATATTCCTGCTCATGGATATGGGATAAGGTATGAGTATGGAATTTTTAAACAAAAAATAGTTAATGGGAACCAGGTTGAACTTCCTGATGAATGGTTGAGTAAAAGTAATCCTTGGGAATTCCAGAGATCAGAGCATAATACCAGAGTTCATTTTAATGGTAGAACTTATATGTATACTG
Source organism: uncultured Planctomycetales bacterium (assembly GCA_964421615.1). GTDB lineage: Bacteria > Omnitrophota > Gorgyraeia > Gygaellales > Profunditerraquicolaceae > CAYQXW01. The sequence continues at coordinate 15,136 of CAYQXW010000016.1, read as the reverse complement.
ATGAAAACGGGCGTCTGCGTGTAAAATGGGCTGATACTGAAGATGTTTTAGCTACTCCTTATGATATTCCTATTGCTGGATATAAAAGTGATTGCGTGAATACTTTGCGGCTTTGGTCTGCACGAAGTAGTGAGGAATTTAATTTAGGTTATTTTAATGACGGGGATTATGAACGAGCAGTTTATAACCAGGTTTTTTCTGAAACTATTTCAAAAGTTCTTTATCCGAATGATAATGTTAACCAAGGTAAAGAATTACGTTTGAAGCAGGAATATTTTTTTACTTCAGCATCTATTTCTGATATTTTACGTAGATATAAAGTTGAAAATTCAGATATTAAAAATTTTTCCGATAAAGTTGCAATCCAACTTAATGATACTCATCCTGCTTTGGCAGTGTTGGAGTTGATGCGTGTTCTTATCGATGATGAGAATTTGGATTGGGATGTTGCTTGGGATATTGTTCAAAAAACTTTTGCTTATACTAATCACACTGTAATGCCGGAAGCTTTGGAATGTTGGAAAGTTTCCATGTTTGAAAAATTGTTACCACGGCATATGCAGTTGATTTATGAAATCAATATGAGATTTTTAAGAGAAGTTGCTTTAAAATTTCCTGGAGATAATGATTTATTAAGAAGAGTTTCTTTGATAGATGAGGCAGATGCGAAAAGAATTCGTATGGCTCATTTATGTATAATTGGATCGCACGCAATTAATGGGGTTTCTCGTCTGCATTCTGAATTATTAAAAACACAATTATTTAAAGATTTTTATCTTATATATCCAGAAAAATTTAATAATAAAACTAATGGAATTACTCAGAGAAGATGGTTGTTGAAATCAAATCAGAGTTTGGCTGGATTGATTTCTGAAGTTATAGGGGATAAATGGGCAGTTGATTATCGTGAGATGGAAAAGCTTTTGCCGTTTAAGGATGAAAAATCTTTTTGTCAAAGATGGCAGGAGATAAAAAGAGAAAATAAAAACTTTTTAGCGGAATATATTTTAAATACAACAGGCGTAAAAGTTAATCCGGATTCTATGTTTGATGTACAGATTAAAAGAATTCACGAATATAAACGGCAGCTTATGTTTGGTTTATATATTATTGCTCAATATTTAAAAGTTAAACAAAATCCACAAGCTGAATTTGTTCCGCGCACGTTTATTTTAGGTGGAAAATCTGCCCCGGGTTATTATATGGCGAAGTTAGTAATTAAATTTATTAATAGTATTGCGGATGTTGTTAATAATGATAAATCTATTAATGATAAAATTAAAGTCGTATTTTTGGAAAATTATCGAGTTTCGTTGGCAGAAAAGATTTTTCCAGCAAGCGATTTGTCTGAACAGATTTCTACAGCAGGGACTGAAGCTTCGGGTACTGGTTGTATGAAGTTTATGATGAATGGAGCTTTAACTATTGGTACTTATGACGGTGCGAATATTGAAATCGCAGAAGCTGTTGGTTTAGATAATATATTTATTTTCGGTTTGAAAGTAGAGGAAATTTGCCAGCTTTGGCAGAGAGGATATAATTCTCAAGATTATATAAATAATTTTGCCATTCTTAAAGAAGTTATTAGTTTAATTAAAAGTAATTTCTTTTCACATGTCGACCATGGAATTTTTGATAATTTGGTTAATAGTTTAGTTTATGATGATAGGTATCTTGTCTGTGCTGATTTTGAAGATTATTTAAGAGCACAGGATAAAGCAAGTGCGCTTTATTTGAATCAACAAGCTTGGACTGAAAAAGCAATCATAAACGTTGCTAAATCTGGAGTTTTCTCCAGTGATAGAACTATTATGGAATACGCCAAAGAAATTTGGAAAATAGCTTAATCCCATCGAATAGTCCATTGACTATTATCTGTTAGCTTAGTATCATATACTTATGCTAAAATTTATTTTTCGTGCTTTAGGATATAAAAATTTTCGTTTATTTTTTTTAGGCCAGACTATATCGCTTACTGGTACTTGGATGCAGAATGTAGCGTTGGGTTGGCTTATTTATAAATTAACTAATTCTTCTTTCTGGTTGGGAGCGGTTATTTTTTTTGTACAACTGCCTTCTTTTCTTTTAAGTCCTTTCGCAGGTGTTTTTGTTGACCGTTGGAATAAACATAGAATTATTGTTGTCGCGCAAATTTTAGCGATGATACAAGCTTTCGCGTTTGCGATTCTTACCTTAACTAATCATATAAATATTTGGCAGATAATTATGCTAGGAGCTTTTTTAGGAATTGTTAGTGCATTAGAAATTCCATCCCGACATTCTTTGATAATAGATATGATTGATAAAAAAGAAGATTTAAGTAATGCGATTGCGCTTAATTCTTTAATGTTTAATTTAGCCCGTTTAATTGGTCCATCAATTGCGGGAATTATTATCGGGTTGTATGGGGAGGGAGTTTGTTTTTTGATTAATGGATTAAGTTATATTGCTGTGATTATGGCATTGTTATTTATGAAAATTAATAAGAAAAAAACAGATAAACCTAAAACACATCCGTTGAAAGATTTGAAAGAAGGGATAAAATATACTTATGGATTTATTCCTATCAGATCTATTTTATTATTGGTTGGGCTTTTGAGTTTAATGGGGTCGTCTCAATCAGTATTGATGCCGGTTTTTGCGAAAGATATTCTAAAGGGTAATGCGTTTGTTTATGGTCTTATGGTTGGGATTCTTGGTTGTGGTGCTTTAATGGGCGCGTTGTTTGTAGCTTCAAGAAAAAAACAAGGAAGAGTTGGTAAGATAATTCCTGTAACTGCTGGAATATTTGGGATTATGATGATTTTTTTTGCTGTTTCTAAAATTTTATGGGTGTCTTTAATCATACTTTTTTTTGCTGGATTTTGTTTAATGGTGCATATGGTTTCTTCCAATACCGCTTTGCAGACTATGGTTGATGATGATAAAAGAGGCAGGGTGATGAGTTTTTATACGATGGCTTTTATGGGTATGGCAACTTTTGGATCTTTTTGGGGTGGGTTTTTAGCCAGTAAAATTGGGGCAGGGTTGACTCTTATTATTGGTGGATTGGTTTGTATAATTGGTTCAAGCGTTTTTATATATTATGTTCCAGTTCTAAAAAAACAAGTTATAAATTATAGTAAATTAGAAATGAATATTGAACCAAATTAATACGTGGTTATTTCTTGACAAAAATTCTGGTTTTTCTACAATATAAACAGGGGTAGTTAAGGTATAGCGAAGGTATGGCGGGTATGCCGCTTCTGCGGCAAAAATGGAGGAGAGATGAATAATTGGTGGGATATTATTTTAATTGAACCAAGTCGTACCGTTCTTACTCAGGTCAGTCAGTTTTTTGTTAATTTAGTATTATTTTTGGTTATACTTTTAGTAGGATGGATTATCTCTAAGATTATTAAAGTAGCTGCTACACGTTTGTTTAGAATGTTCCAGTTTGATATAATCGCAGAAAAAATTGAGTTAGATAAGTTATTGGAAAAGGGCAATATTCAGTTTTCTTTATCTGAACTTTTAGGCGGTATTTTTTATTGGTTGTCTTTGTTGGTAACTTTTATTGTTGCTGCTAATGCAATTAATTTAACAATAGCTGCAGATTTGTTAAATAGAGTCGTATTGTATGTTCCAAATATTATTGTAGGAATATTTGTTTTAGTGTTAGGTATGTTTGTTGCAACTATTTTAAAGAATATTGTTTTGACTGCTGCGAATAATGCAGGTCTTTCACAAGGCAAGTTATTGTCAAAGATAGTGGAAGTTATTATTGTAGTTTTTACTCTTTCAATATCTTTAGATCAAATTGGTATTGGGCAGAGAATTATTGAATTAACTATAAGTATAGTTCTTGGTTCTTTAGGTTTGGCTTTTGCTCTGGCATTTGGATTCGGTTGCCAAGATCAAGCTAGAAAATTTGTTTCAGATTTAATTGAGAAATTAAAAGTAAAATAGTCAAAGTTGTACTGTTTTAATTTTAAAAACCCCTTATCAAAAAATTGATGAGGGGTTTTTATTAATCACAAGGAAAAGCAAAATGATTTTTAAATTTATTGATCAAAATGGTACTTTTAGAGTAAAAAATCCTCATAAATATAACGCATATTTTCCCCTTACAAATAAACACGGAGGGGTATTAAGTTCTATTTCTGCTAATTTGAGCGGAGATATTAAGAAAGACAATGACCATTTTATTACTCAACCCGCAAGTTCTGAAGATTTAAGGAGCACTCCTCTTTGTATAAGAGAATTTTTTATCAAAGTTGATAATAAAGTGTTAAGGCTTTCGCGAGCAGCTCAGGATGAAGTTGAAGCAGGATTGTTATATCATAAAATTACTAAAAGTTTTGATTCAGTAAAGGTTGAAATTACAAATTTTGTTCCTTTTGATTTAGATGTTGAATTGATGCAAATTAAAGTAATGAATAAGACTAAAAGAGATTTAAAAATTACTCCGACATCTTTTATCCCTTTGTATGGAAGAGCAGAAAAGAATTTACGAGATCATCGTCATGTAAGCTCTTTGCTTAATAGAGTTATTATGGATAAATATGGAGTTTATTTAAAACCTACAATGATTTTTGATGAGCGTGGTCATAAAAGGTGTACAGATATTTATTATGCTTTAGGTTTTGAAAATAACGGTGGTGCTTTTGCGGGACAATTTCCTACTTTGGATTCTTTTTATGGTGATGCGGATATTTTTTCTCCGGATGCAGTATATGCTGAGAAACAGCCTTATGCAGTAAAACAAGAAGAATTTGACGGTAAGGAAGTTTGTGCTGGGTTTAGGTTTAAAGAAAAAGTTTTAAAGCCAGCTGAAGAAGTGAATTATTTTATTTTAATAGGATTTACGAATGATCATTTAGCGATTAAAAAGATTTTTAATAAACTTAATTCTATTGCAAAGGTAGAACAATATCTTGAAGCTACTAAAAAATATTGGATAAATTATTTATCTGAAATCGAGTTTGATTTTAATGATGATAATTTTAATAATTGGCTTTTGTGGGTAAAGCTGCAGCCGACTTTTAGGAAATTATTCGGTTGTTCATTTTTACCGCATTTTGATTATGGCAAGGGTGGACGAGGCTGGAGAGATTTATGGCAGGATGCTTTGACGTTATTGCTGACTGAGCCGGATAAAGCTAGAGATTTAATTTTAACTAATTTTCAGGGAGTAAGGCTGGATGGTTCAAACGCTACGATTATTACTAAAGAAGGCGGTTTTATTGCTGATCGCAATAAAATAAGCCGTGTTTGGATGGATCATGGAGTATGGCCATATTTGACGACAAGGTTATATTTGAATAGAACTAATGATTTGGATTTGCTTTTGGAGAAGGTAAATTATTTTAAAGATCATCAGTTACATCGGGCCAAGGTTATAGATAAAAGTTTTATGCAGAAAGATTTCTTGCAGAAAACAACTTCAGATAAATTGTATTCCGGAACTATCCTTGAGCATTTATTAATTCAAAACCTTGTGCAGTTTTTTAATGTGGGTTTGCACAATGTTGTGAAACTTGAAAATGCCGATTGGAATGATGGATTAGATATGGCAGAACATAAAGGGGAGAGCGTTGCGTTTAGTTTTATGTATGCACATAATTTAAAAGATTTATGTATTTATCTGGAACAGTTAAAGGAAAAAACAAAAACTGTTGAAGTTTTAGATTCTATAAAGTTATTATTAGATACAAAGCATAATCCGATAGATTACTCGAGTTATAAAAAAAGACAAGAGAGACTTAGTGAGTATTTTACGAAAGTAGAAAAAATTGATGGTAAGACTGTTAAGATTGATATTGATGATTTAATTAATGATTTGAAAAGTAAAGCTGAATTTTTTACGCGATGGCTTAGTAATCACGAATGGTTAGACCAAGGTTTTTTTAATGGTTACTATGATGATAATGCTAATCGTGTTGAGGGGAAAGTTGCTAAGCAGTTAAGGATGATGCTTACTTCACAAGTTTTTGCAATTATGAGCGGTGTAGCGAATGAACAGCAGATTTCGCAAACTTATTCTTCTATAAAAAAATATTTACAGGATAAGAAATTAGGCGGTTTTCGGTTAAATTCAGATTTAAAAGATATATATATGGAGTTAGGAAGAGCTTTTGGATTTTCTTATGGAGATAAAGAGAACGGAGCTTTTTTTAGTCATATGAATGTAATGTTGGCGAATTCTTTGTATAAAAGAGGTTTTATAAATGAAGGTGGTGAAGTTATAAATTCAATTTATAATATGGCTGTTTCTGATAATGCTAAGGTTTATCCTTGTTTGCCGGAATATTTTAATGGTCAAGGTAAAGGGTTATATTTGTATTTAACAGGGTCAGCTAGTTGGTATATTTATACTTTGATGGAAGAGGTTTTAGGTATTAAGTTTCAGAAAGGTCAGTTATTTTTAGAGCCAAAATTAACTTTGGCTGATTTTAGAAAGAATATAATTCAAACAAGTTTTTCAGTTGCGCAAAAAAGAGTAAAATTGACTTATGAAATTATATCTAGAAGTCAGCGTCAGTATAAAATAAGTAAAGTATTATTAAATAATAAGCAGATTGATTCGAATTCTTCTAGTTGCATGATTAGTACATCTTGTTTTAGTCAGAAAGAAAATAACCTAACAATAATTTTAGAATAACATATTTTATAAACCTTAAAAACGGGGTCGGAGGTGATTTTAACTCTGGTCCCGTTTTGCGTTTTATTGAAAACTCTTTGGGTTTGTGTATTTTGGTTATATAATAATAAAATAATTTATAAAAATATTATGCAAAAATTTAAAACACATTTATATAATTTAGCGACAGATCAATATAATGGGTGGAAGGCCAAATTTATTAAATTATGGCTTTCTGGATTAGCTTTTGTTTATGAGCTAGTTGTTAGATTGCTAGTTGCTTTTTATAAAATAAACCCTTGGAAAGCTCCTTGTAAAATCATTAGTGTAGGAAATATTACTTTAGGTGGAACGGGCAAAACGCCTATTGTTGAGTATGTTGCTCGGCAGTTAAATAGTAAGAATTTGAAAGTTGCAATTGTGACTCGAGGGTATGGCAGGAAAAATAAGAAACATGTCGTTTGTTTAAACGGTAAAGATGTTTATACGAGTTTAGATTTAAGTTCAAAAGATATTGGTGATGAGCCTTTGATGCTTTCAAAAAATCTTGCCAGTGTTCCCGTAGTTATTGGTGCTAATAGGATTAAATCGATTAAACTTGCAGTTGAAGATTTTGGGGTTGATGCAGTTATTTTGGATGATGGTTTCCAGCAATGGAAAATTAAAAAAGATTTGGAAATAGTGGCGGTAAATTCCAATGGCCCTTTTGGTAACAGGAGTTTAATTCCGAGAGGTATTTTAAGAGAACCGTTAAGTTCTTTAAAAAGAGCAGATATTTTTATCCTGACGAATGTCCTGGAGAAAATAAATCTAGATGTTCTTTTTGGAGATATTAAAAAAATAAATTCCACGGCTCCTATTTTAAAAACTAATTATCAGTTTTTTTGTTTTCACGAGCTGAATGATTTTAAATGTATTGTTGACATAGAAAGATTAAAGCATAAAAAAGTTTCTCTTTTTTCCGGAGTGGGGAATCCTTATGGTTTTGAGAAAACTGTTAAGGAGTTGGGATTAAATGTTGTAAGTTATAAGCGGTATGCGGATCATTATGTGTATTCTAAACAAGATATTGAAGATTTAGTTGAAAAAGCACAAAAAGATGATGTGCAGATTTTAATGACCACGCAAAAAGATGCAATAAGGTTGCATAAGATGGATATTAAGTTTGAAAATATTAAAATTTTGGTAATGTTGGTAAAAATAAAATTTTTTGATAATGAAGGAGATTTAAATTCTAGATTATTTAGCTTGTTTCCTATTTAGGTTATTATCTTTTTTTCTTTGTTTATTGCCGTTACGGTTTGTTTTTTTTATAAGTAGGCGTATCGGTGATTTTTTGTTCTTTTTTGATTTAAAACATCGTGCTGTTGTTTATGCTAATTTAAAAACAGCTTTCGGTAATAAGTATTCTTCAGAAGATTTAGTTAAACAGACGAAAAATTTTTATCAGGCGTTTGCTCAAAATATTGCTGAAATTTTTCTTGTGCCGAAAATGGATTTCAAATATATCAAAAAATATGTTGAAATTGAAGGTTTAGATAATTTGAAGTTGGCTCAAGAAAAGGGTAAGGGAGTAATATTTGTTGCTTTTCACCTTGGAAGTTGGGAAATTGCAAATTTGGTTACGGCTAATTATAAGTTGCCTTTTTGGATGTTTGTACGTGATCAGAAATTTCCAAAACTTAATGATTTACTTAATTCTTATCGTATTTCTAGAGGAACTAAAATTGTAAAACGTGAAGACCAAAGCCGGCAGTTAATTAAAATCTTGAAAAATAATGAATATATGGCGATTACTGCAGATCAAGGTGGTAAGAATGGGATTCCAGTTAAATTTTTTGGTAAGAATGCTTCAATGTCAACTGGGGCGGTAAGGTTAGGCTTAAAATATGGAGCTACACTGCTTCCGGTGTTTTCTTATCGCAAAAATGGGCCATATTTAAAATTAATAATAGATAAGCCCTTAGATTTAAAAAGTAGTGAAGATGACGCAAAAGATGTTAAGGAAAATTTGCAGTATTTGGTTGGTAGATTTGAAAGTTTTATAGATAAGTATCCGCAGGAATATTTATGGACTTATAAAGTTTGGAAATATTCTGATGAAAAAAAGATTTTAATTCTAAACGATGGTAAAACTGGTCATTTGCGGCAGTCGGAAGGGTTAGCGCGTATTGCAAGTAAGTATTTGTTAGAAAAAAACATTAAAACTCAAATTGAAACGGTTGAAATCCATTATAAGAATAAATTTTCGCAAAATTTATTTATGTTCAGTAATTTTTTATCTGGTAAGTATATTTGTCAGATCTGTCAATTATGCAAAAGAAGTTTTGTAGATAGTAAAGTGTGTTTGAAATTAAATAGTATAAAAGCCGATATTGTTATCTCTTGCGGAAGTAAAACCGCAGGGCTTAATTATTTGCTGGCGCGTGAAAATCAGGCTAAGTCTATTGTTATCATGAAGCCTTCTTTTTTATCTTTGAAAAAGTTTGATTTAGTGGTTATTCCTACCCATGATAATCCTCCTCAAAAGAAAAATGTAGTTGTTACGCAGGGTGCGTTGAATCTTATTGATGATGATTATCTTGAAAGTAATCGTAAACAGTTGAAAAGTTTCTTGCCTAGGGTGTCAGAAAATAAATTAACCATAGGTCTTTTGCTTGGAGGCGATACTAAAGATTTTATTATGCAGGAAGAAATGATTTCTAATCTTCTTGAACAGCTAAAGATTGCAGTGCAAGAGTTGCAGGGGCGGTTATTAGTTACTACGTCCAGAAGAACTTCCCAGAAAATAGAGAATTTAATTGAGATTTCGTTAAAAGATTTTAAGTTTTGTGATTTGTTAGTTATTGCAAATAAAAATAATTTACCATTTTCTGTTGGAGGTATTTTAGCTTGCAGTAATATTGTTGTTATTTCTGGTGAAAGTATTTCTATGGTATCAGAAGCGGTTAATAGCGGTAAGCATGTAATAGTTTTTGATGCTCCAGATTTAAGGAAAAAGCATAAATTATTTTTAGATGAGTTAGCGGCTGGGCACTATATTTATTTAACTAAACCAGAAGAGTTAAATAACACAATAGTCAGTATTTTTAAAAGTAAACCTGAAATCAAAAAATTACCAGATAATATAATAGTTAGAGAGGCTTTGAGTAAAATATTATGAACATATTACAAATACTTCCAGAATTAAATGTTGGTGGTGTAGAGAGGGGAACTGTAGATTTAGCTAAGTATTTAGTTAAATCTGGGCATAAAGCAGTTGTTGTTTCTAATGGCGGCACTATGGTAGAGGATTTAGTTAAAGCAGGTGTTATTCATTATAAATTACCGGTTCATAAAAAATCTATTATACATATTTTTATGATGATTCCCAAACTTGTTGAAATTATTAAGAAAGAAAAAATAGATATTGTACACGCTCGTTCTCGTATGCCGGCTTGGATAGCTTTTTTTGCTTGTCGCAAGACAAAAACAGTTTTTATTACAACATGCCATGGTTATTACAAAAAACATTTAGCAAGTTTTAGTATGGGATGGGGTAAGCAGGTTATTGTTCCGAGCAATGTTATTGCAAGGCATATGATAGAAGATTTTGGTGTGCCTCATGATAGAATACGGTTAATTCCGCGAAGCGTAGAGATGGAAAGATTTAAATTTGTTAGTCCGGAAATCAAAAGAAAAGAAACTTTTAATGTTGGAATTGTCGGAAGGATTACTCCGTTAAAAGGTCATTTAGATTTTATTAAAGCGATGGCGAAGTTAAAAAAACAGCTGCCTAATCTTAAAGTTTGGATTGTTGGAGAAGCACCGTCTTCTAAAGAAGCGTATAAAGAACAACTTAAAATTTTAACTAAAAGATTGGGGTTAGGAAACTGTACCGAATTTTTAGGCACTAAAAAAAATATTCCAGAAGTTATGTCGTGTTTAGATGCGTTAGTTTTATCTACTACTACCCAAGAAGCATTTGGTCGGGTTATTATTGAAGCTCAGGCTGCAGGTGTACCAGTTGTTGCTACAGCTGTTGGCGGTGTGATCGATATTGTTGAAGACGGTAAAAATGGTTTTTTAGTATCTCCCGGAGATCCTCAAGGGATTGCGGATGCGCTTTTGAAAATTCAAAAGGATGTAAGATTAGCGCAAAAGATAGCAGAAAATGCTTATGAAAAAGTTAAAAAAGAATACAACTTAGATTTAATGGTAGAAAGAACTTTAAATGTTTATAAAGAAGCATTGAATAACCATAACTTCTTAGTTATAAAGTTTAGTTCAATTGGCGATATTATTTTATCTACTGCAGGAATTAAAGCTTTGAGGGATAAATTTCCTAGACCGAATTACCGGATGGTTTTTTTGACAGGGTTAGAGAATAAAGATATTTTATTACGTAATCCGCATATTGATGAGTTGATAGTTTGTGATTTTAAAAATAGAGATAAAGGGTTAAAAGGGATTTTAAAGTTAGCAGAAAGATTTCGTAAAAATAATATTGAGTTTGTTGTTGATTTCCAGAACAACAGGAAAAGTCATCTTTTAGCCGGTCTTTCTTTAGCTTTTGATCGGTATGGATATGATAAGAAAAAATTTAGTTTTTTGCTTAATCATAAAATAAAAGAAGATAAAGCTCCTATTAATCCTGTAACACATCAGTTTAGGTCTCTGAAAATGTTAAACATTGAATCTAAAAATTTACATTTGGAACTTTATCCAACAGCTGGAGATTATAATTTAGTAGATGAGTTTTTAAAATCTCAGTGGGTTGCGCAAGGGCAGAAGTTAATTGGAATTAATATTGCAGCTAGTAAACGTTGGCAGACTAAAGTTTGGCCGATGGAACATTTGGTCGCGTTGTGTGAGGAGTTGGCTAAAAAAGATATAAGAGTTGTGGTTACCGGAACAGATGAAGATAAAAAGATAGCAGATGTTTTATGCGAAAAGTTAAAAGGAGTGAAAATTATTAATAGTTGCGGACAGTTTAATATAAATCAATTAGCGTGTTTGATAAAAAGATGTTCTGTATATATTTCTGCTGATTCTGCGCCTTTACATGTGGCTGCTTGTGTGGATACTCCGATTATTGCTTTATTCGGACCAACGGATTCAAGAAGGCATATGCCGCCGGCTAGAAAATTTATCTTAATGGATAAGAAAGTTAATTGTTCTCCGTGTTATAAATCAAAATGCAGTGATATGAAATGTATGAAAACCATAACTCCAACAGAAGTGTATCAGTCTATCCAGAATTTAATATGAACATACTTTATTTAACTAACCATTTAAATGTCGGTGGAATAAGTAGTTATGTTTTTTCTTTAGCCAGTGGATTTTCTAAAAGAAAACATAAAATTTTTATTGCTTCAAGCGGTGGGGAAACTTTGCCGACTTTTTTTCAGCAGGGGATTTGTTTTGTACGTGTCCCTTTGAAAACAAAATTTGAATTTCATCCCATAAAACTTACAGTGAGTTTTATAAAACTGTTTATTTTTATTAAAAAAAATAAAATTGAAATTATTCATTCGAATACTCGAGTAACGCAGGTATTAGGTTGTTTGTTGAGTAGATTTACTAAAGTGGCGCATGTAAGTACTTGCCATGGTTTTTTTAAGAAGAGATGGTCTCGTAAACATTGGCCTTGTTGGGGGGATAGAGTTATTGCTATTAGTGATTCCGTGCGGGATCATTTACTGCGTGATTTTGGGGTTGAAGATAGTAAAGTGAAATTAGTTTATAATGGGATTGATTTGGATAAATATGATTTGTTAAGCCAACGTGATAAATTTGATATTGCGAGTATTAAAAAACAGTTTGGGTTATATTCTAATCATATTGTTGGGATTATTGCCCGGATTTCAGAAGTCAAAGGGCATGTATATTTAATTAAAGCGATGAAACAAGTTTTAGTTAAGTTTCCGGATGCTAAACTTTTTATTGTTGGTGAAGGCGGACTTTTAGGTGAGCTTAAGAATTTATCTAAAAGTTTAGATATTGAGAATAGTGTTATTTTTGTTCCTAAAGTTTATGATAATCTTAAAGCTTTAGCGGTTATGGATGTTTTTGTCCTTCCCTCATTGCAGGAGGGGTTAGGATTGAGTTTAATGGAAGCAATGGCTGCAAGTAGGGCGTGTGTTGGATCTGCTGTGGGGGGAATCAAGAATCTTATTAAGCATGGAGAGAATGGTTTGTTAGTTCAGCCTGCAGATATTTTCCAATTAGCAAATGCGATTATAGAGCTTTTAAAAGATAAACAGAAAGCGGATGTTTTGGCGGAGAATGCCAGAAATTTTATTTATCAAAACTTTTCATTAACCAAGATGTTAGTTCATACAGAAGAGGTTTATTCAGAATGTCTAAAAAAAGAATAGTTAAATTAAGTATTGGGATTATGATTGTTTTTGTGTTGGTAGGATTTGGTTTATTTGTAAAAAGTAAATATGTCATACCTATTGCGATGTATCATTATGTTAAGCCTAATGCAGGGAAAAAAGATGTTCTCGTTGTTTCTCCTGAAACTTTTGATAAACAGATGAGTTTTTTAAGCCGCAATAAATATAATGTTATTAACTTAGATGAAGTTGCAGATTTGATTAACGGTAAAAATAAAATTCCTGCAAAAACGCTTGTTATTAATTTTGATGATGGTTATGTGGATAATTTTACTTATGCATTCCCAATTTTGCAGAAGTATAAAATAAAAGCCACAATTTTTTTAATTATTGATTTTGTTGGTAAAGAAGGATATTTAAATTGGGACCAGATTAAACAGATGCATAATTCTGGATTAGTAGTTTTTGGAAGCCATACTATGAAACATCCGTTTTTAGATGTTTTAAAAACTGATGAAGAGTTGAAAGATGAGTTGATTAAATCTAAAGCTTATTTAGAAGAAAAATTAAATGATAATGTTTACGCGTTAGCGTATCCTTGCGGTAGGTTTAATGAAAAAGTAAAAGATTTTGCTAAAAATTCTGGATATAAAGTAGCTGTAGCGACTAATCCAGGCAAGAAGTGTAAAGACCATGATATTTATGCGTTAAAGAGGTTGCGTATTTCTGAAAACGCGAAAAATATGTTTGTGTTTTGGGTTGAGACTAGTGGGTTTTATAATTTGATGCGAGAGAATCGACATAAGTAAAAGTTAATATTCGGCAGAAAAAAATAAATTATAATGGCAGAAAAAATAGTAATTTTTAATGTAAATTGGTTGGGAGATGTATTATTTTCGACCGCGACTATAAGAAATATTCGTTATAATTATCCGGATAGTTATCTTGCTTGTATAATTCCTCCGAGATGTCTACCTGTTTTAGAAGGTAACCCGTATCTTAATGAAATAATCGTTTTCGATGAAAAGAAAAAACATAAATCTTTGTTCGGTAAGATATCTTTTATTTTAGAATTACGCAAAAAAAAGTTCGATAAAGTTTTTCTTTTACACCGTTCTTTTAGCCGGGCGTTTATAACTTATTTAGCTGGCATAAAAGAGAGAATAGGTTATGCAACTAAAAAAAGGTCGTTTTTATTAACAAAAAAATTAACAGCTCCTAATATAGAAAATATTCATAGGGCAGATTATTATTTGGATGTTCTTAAGCAATATGGCCTTAAAATTAAAGATCGGGATACTAATTTTTATTTTTCTTGTGATGATGAACAATTTGTTAATCAGTTTATTAAAAAAAATAATTTAGAATCTGCTAAGTTTTTAATCGGTTTGAATCCTGGGGGGAATTGGAATCCTAAACGGTGGCCTAAAGAGAATTTTGTTAAATTGATTGAAAGTTTAGTTGATCGTTTACAAGCTAAAATTATTGTTACAGGGGGACCTGAGGATAAGGAGTTAGCCAGTTGGATTGTAAGTAATACGAAGGTTTCGGTTGTAATTTCTGCTGGCGTGTTTAACTTAAAACAATCTGCCGCTTTTTTTAAAAAATTAGATTTTTTTATTACAGCTGATAGTGGGCCTATGCATATTGCAGCGGCTGTTAGTACGAAAAATATTATTGGGTTGTTTGGACCGACAAAAAAAGAGCTTACTGGTCCTGTGCAGGAGAATAATGTAACGATTATCCAGAAAAATGTTGAATGTAAATTGCCTTGTTATAATGTTGACTGTAGTGATAATAAATGTATGAAAGCAATTACAGTTGAGGATGTGTTAGAAAAAATATGCAAAAAATAAATAAGATTCTTTTTATAACTTTATCAAATATCGGCGATGTTATTTTAACTCTGCCAGTTTTAGATTTATTGAGAGCTAATTATCCGCAGGCAGAATTTACGGTAATGGTGGGGCCGAGGCCGCAAGATTTATTTAAAGCCAATCCAAAAATAAAAAAAGTTGTTGTATATGACAAACATGCGGATTTTTCTGAAAAAATAAAATTATTTAATGATTTAAAAAAAGAGTCTTTTGATCTGATTGTAGATTTGCGTAATAGTTTTTACGGAAGATTTTTGCCTGCCAGATATCGTGCTATTGAAGGGATCTTTACTTCGAAAAAAGTGAAGCATATGTTT
>CAYQXW010000015.1:0-16844 GCA_964421615.1 uncultured Planctomycetales bacterium | reverse complement strand
CGCAATGGATTGCGCGTGAATTTTTAGCTAGAAAAGGTGTAGCTAAATTTAAAAGAGAACAGTTGCTCGATGCTAAATGTCCTTTGCTAGGATATATTCCTGCAAGTATGAGAATTGAAGGTACGCCAATTCCTGAAATATTTTTTCAAGTTGATAAACAACCTGAAGTTGGGATGGAAGCTTATGAAAAAGGAAGTCAGTTGCTTTATGATTTTTTTCATAATGAGTTGGAAAAATATTTAAAGCCAGAGTTAAGTAAGTTGGGAAGAGAAATTATAACTTGTTGTTTAGATAAAGGGAGTATTTCTGATTATTCTAAACTTATACCAGTTAATTTATAATGATCAAAAATCCTAAAGTAAGTAAAGAATCATTTATTCATCCGACAGCTGTAATTATTGGTGATGTTGTTATTGCAGATAATGTTTTTGTTGGTCCTTTGGCAGTTATTAGGGCAGATGAAGATGGAAGTAAAATTAATATTGGGGCTGGTTGCAATATTCAGGATGGGGTTATAATTCATGCTTTGTCTAATACCGAAGTGAATATTGGCAAAAAAACTTCTTTGTCTCATGGGTGTGTTGTCCATGGACCATGTAAAATTGGTGACCGTTGTTTTATTGGTTTTAAATCTGTAGTGTTTAAATCTGAATTAAAGGATGATTGTTTTGTGAAATTTTCTTCTGTAGTTGAAGATGTTGTTGTGGCTCAAAAAAGAATGGTTAACTCTGTTTCCCATATAAATTCACCGGTACTTGCAGAAAACTTGCCTAGCGTTACGAGTAAAGATAAATTATTCATATCTAAAGTAATTTCAACTAATTTCAAGCTTCTTAAAAAATACCAAAAAGAGTTTAATAAATAAATCTTAGAATCGGGGTCGTAGGTAAATTTACCTCTGACCCCGTTACTAAGATTTTAGATAGTTTATTTTAAATTTTTTAGAGCTTTTGCCGATAATAAAATAATAGGAGTTGAAAATGAAAAAGTTAGTTTATTTTATTATTGTAGTTTTAGCAGTGAGTTTGCCTTGGATCTTATATTTTAATCTTTTTTACAGCCATGGCAGCCAGGATTTTATAAAGAATTATATACCTGTTAGTTTAATGTTTAAACAGTTTATTCTAACAGTTTCTATTTTGTCAACTTTGATTATGCTTGGCGTTGTATTAAGAAATAGATTTACTGGCATAGCTCAACAGATAGTTATTTGGATTACTATAATTATTTCTTTATCAAGTTTAGGTGTTACTGGTTATAATTTTAAAAAAGTTTATGCAACCCGATTTGTTAGAGCAGGCAATATACCTGTTCAATTAATGTTGGCTCAAACCCAGAATAATTCCTTTCCCTCAATAGCAATATCGTTTTGGACAAGTAATCCTACAAAAAATGTTTTAAAATACAGAGTTCTTGGTGAAAAGTTTGAGCGTGTGGTTGAAGTTTATAAAAACAATTATCATTGGTTGGAATTAAAAAATTTAAAAGAAAATAAAACTTATGAATATTTTATTAATGATGCAAGAATCGGTGAATTTAAAATTCCAGCAGTTGATAAATCAATTCGTTTTGCTGTTTCCTCAGATGCTCATTTTGGATCTCAGGAGAATAATCCTGTCGTTACTAAAAAGTTATTGGAAAATATAAGAAATCCTTTTAATGGGTACTCGATATTTTTTTCTTTAGGGGATTTAGTGCATCATGGTTTTGATGATAACCAATGGAAATTAGCTTTTGATTCACTATCTTTTATGAGTAAATCTATTCCGACATATTATGCACTTGGAAACCATGATGTAATGTTTGATGGGTTAAAATATTATAAAGATTATGTTCTGAAATCTTTTGAGAAGAAAAATTTAGATTTATGGCGTCATATAAAAGTTGGAAAAATTAATTTTATAATTTTAGATTTAGAATGGGAAACTCAGGGGTTTACAAACGCGCAGAAAAGTTGGTTAATTGAAAAATTATCATCAGTTCCTGCAGATGAGTGGATTATTGTAATGAGCCACACTTTTTACTATTGCTCGGGTTCCCAAGAAAATGGTTGGAACTGGTATGATAATCAAAAAACTATTGAGCAGTTAGTTCCTTTATTTGAACAATATAAAGTTGATATTGTGTTGTCTGGGCATCAGCATCATAGTGAATTATTGCAGAAAAATGGAATAACTTATGTAGTTATTGGATCTTTAGGGGGGAAATATAATCAAAATAATGAGAATATTTCTTCGGCTAGTATTTGGTTAGCTAAAGAGCCAGGGTATTCTTTTTGTGATATTTTAGTTGATAATAATACTGCGACCTTAGCTTTTAGAGATCAGGATGATAAGGTTTTATTCCAATCGTTACTAAAACTTCGTAATAAAAAATAAAGTTTGTGGCTTGAAAAAGTCAGTATTATTATGTATAATTAATATGTTGTTAATTCCGGTAATTCT
This sequence comes from uncultured Planctomycetales bacterium, assembly GCA_964421615.1. GTDB lineage: Bacteria > Omnitrophota > Gorgyraeia > Gygaellales > Profunditerraquicolaceae > CAYQXW01. Next base: position 14,400 of record CAYQXW010000015.1, on the reverse strand, counting down.
GGTTTGGAGGGAATCAGAGTTGCCTAGAGTAGTTTAGTAAGCCGGATTGACTAGTAACAGGGTCGATGCGGTTGTTTATTTTTTAGATTATAAAGAACTTTAAAAATGTTTTAATGGGGGGGGAAATGGTGAATTCCAAAATTTACAAATTAGTTAGTTTGATTCTAATTGCAGTGATGTTTATGCAGCAAACCGGTTTTGCGCAGATAGCGTTGAAAGCTCCAACACAAGCTATATCTGCAAATAATAGTGTTGTAGTAGAAAAATTTCGTCAGGCGCATTTGCGATATTTTTCATTTGATGCTAATAAAGACAGCTTTAATCTCTTTATGGATAAAGCAGATATGAAAAATATTTCAGATATAGAATTGCAGATGCAAACCCAGGATGCTTTTAAATATTTTTTAACCGGTATTAAACTTACTAACAATAAATTTTGGGTGAATTTAAAACCTGATGCAGCTGACAACATTATTGATCCTGTTTTAGAGAAAACCGATATTGGTCGAATTTTTTTAGCTAGCGATGTGCAATTGAAAAAAGATTTAGCATTGATGACTTCCCCGAATACTCCAGAAGGAAAAGAATATTGGAATAAACTTTATCAAAAAGCAAATGAGATATTCGGAGCAGATAGTAAAGTAAATATTCCAACATTAATAAGACCGTGGATTGTTCCAGGTGAAGTAATTATGCGAGGTACAGGAGAGAGTGCATATATTTATAAAGCTAACCTTAAAGTAATGTTAGAGTCGGATTATTTAAATAATTCCAATTCTTTTAATTTCAAAGATTCAAGATTAAAGGCGTTAAACGATTATGCAGCAGAGTTAGTTAAACAAATGTTTATTCCGCAGTTAACTAAAGAAGTAAATAATTCCAAGAAATATTCTGACCTTAGAAAAGTATTTTATTCTTTAATTTTAGCGCAGTATTTTAAAGAAGAGTTTAAAGGGAATGTAAAAAGTTCTTACAGTCAGATGATTGATAGCAATAATTTAAGTTCTATTACATCTAAAACTAATTGGTCAAAAGATGAATATTTTCAGGCATACCAGAAGTCATTTAAAGATGGTGAATACAATATTAAAGAATCCGTTAACGGTAATAAAATCCGTATGTATGTTAGCGGAGGTATAGATTTAAAAGGTATTATTATTGAGTCGAGTATTATTTCTACTTTGAGAGGAATTTATCGAGATTTAGCGGCTTTTGAAAGAACTTTAGGTATGGTATTAAATAGTTTTGTAGTAGGAAGAAGTGGCGCAGTTGTTCCGTTAGCTGTTGCTGTTCCAATGGGTACAGAAGTAAAAACTGTAACACCAAGAAAATCTTCTCAAGGTAAAAGAGTCATAATTCAAAATGGTGGATTAATAGATGATGATAGCGACGGTGGAATAATTACTATGACTGATTACCAAGATATGTTTAGGGATTACGATTATAGATATACTGGTAAGAAAGCATTTGATTCAGAAGTTGCGTATAAGTTAAGTTTAGCTTGGGCTGATATGGCTTTAGAGAAAGCGCAAAAAGCGGGTATAGATAATCGAACTGTAGTTGTTGCTCGTGATGCTCGTAAAATTGAAACAGAATTAGTGGATAAAGTTATTGAAGGTTTAAGAAGAAAAGGGTTGAATGTTGTTTATGTTGCTAAAGATCAATCTAATGCGGTTACTTCTTATTCATGGGCAGTGCAGGAATTAAAACCTTTAATGGGTATATTTTTAACGGCAAGCCATGTTTCTCGTCCAAAAGAAGAAATTGTTCGAGGATTTAAAGTTCAGATGGTCAACAAAAAAGGCGGTAGATTATTAAGTTTGACTACAAAAGAAATTAAACAAGTGTCTAAAGCTATTGTTAAAAAATATGTGGATCATCCAGAAGTAATTGGAAAAGATAATACAGATAAAAGTTCTTATCAAGAATTAGATATTAACAAAAATTGTATTCGTTTTAATGCTTTAGTTGGTAGAGTAGCTGCTAATGGTGGATCTCTTTATAATTTAGGAGAGTCTTTACGTGAAGCAGATGCTCCTGTATCAGAGTTGAAAAGATGGGAAAGTATTGTTGGCGATACTACTCCGCTTCGTGGAATGAAAATTGTTATTGATGGAGCGCATACAGTTAGTGGATATTTAGCGGCAGAAACTTATAAAAATTTAGGCGCAGATGTTACTTTGATAAATGGCGATGTTTGGGAAATTGAAGGTGAGCATAATGCTGATCCATCTAAAGGAAAAAATCTTGAGGGGTTAAAAGCTAAAATATCTGAAATTGGAGCACATTTTGGAATGTCGTTTGATTTGGATGGAGATAGAGGAGCGATTGTTGTTCCTGAAGAAAAAGAAGCACTTGCTCCAGATAATTTGATGACAATACTTTTGCCATATTTGATGGAAAACTTAGGGTATGATGCTAAAAAAATTAATAAAAATGTTGGTGTTATCCGAGATGTTTTAGGTACATACGGTGTTAATGATAGAGCAGAACAGCTTGGTGTTAAGGTTTTTCAGACGGATGCAGGATATGTTTTTTTAAAAGCTAAAAGAGAAGATTTATTGGATAAAGAAAATTATGTTATCCCGATTTATGGAGAACGTTCAGGGCATTGTTGGTTGGATGTTTCTGGAGAAATTGAAAATCCGTTAGCTGTTGCAGTTTTATTTGCAACCGCGGTTAAGAAAGCTATGTTTGATGCGCAGAATAAGGCTAAGTCTGAAAATCCGGCGTTGGATTATTTTGCAGCTAACACAATTGCTTATTCTCAATCACCAAGGTTTCAACCAGTATTTCATCCAAAGTTATTAGAAAAACTTTCAAGTGATAGTCGTAATGATTTAGGATGGAAATATGATTCGAAAACAAACGCGAATCCTCCACAGGCGATTATCGCGTTAGGTCGGGATGTCGGTGTAGCGGCGTTAAAAGAATTTACTCAAGGAAGAATTTTTGGTACTGCGGCAGGATTATTTAGAGTTAAAGAGTTTAATTCCTATAAAGATAGTCCGGAAGACGGAGATTTATACCGTTTTGCAGATATTGTTTTTGAAGATTTAGAAGGCAAATTCGCAGGTAGATTTATCTTTAGAGCATCTTCTAATGATCCAACATTTGTTTGTTCTTATGAAACTCCGATTAGAAAAGGAGAATCTAAATTAGTTTATGAAACCAGAAAAGCGTCTATAGCAAATTTGGTCTTATCATGGTTGCAAGATAGTAATTATGCTCTTGTTACTGTAGATGCGATTGAAAAAAATCTAGGTTTGAGCAAAGATGCAGCTGAGAAAAAAGCTGAAGATATGAATTTGCTTCCTGTTGAGCAAGATATGCGGTTAGCATCTAAGAAAAATATTATAAATGTTGAAGACGGAGGAGCAGATAGCCAAAGAAAAAATAATGTTGTTAAGAATTATATAGGGAAAGAAGTGTATAAAATAGCGGGAGAAATGGAAGCAGATAATATAAATAAATTGTTAAATGCTGTAGATTTTAAAAATATGATAACTGTTGATGGGGTTACAGCAGATGATAGTATATTAAACTTAACAATACTTGAAATAGAAACTGATAAATTACATGAAATTCTTGATGCTCCTTTTGGAAAAGATTATGCCCAAAAATCTTTTTATCGAAATTGGTTAGCGTATAATTTGGTATATTCTACTTCTAACTTAGAATTAGGAGCTCTTCCTATTTTTGACACCGAAGCTCTTAATTCAGGGAATAATCATTTAATTTGGCAGAGTATTGTTGGTAATTTTTCGAATTTGATAACAGCTGCTGCAATGTATACTAGGATTGGAGAATTGAGTAAAGATTCTTTTATTTCCGACGATCTTTTGCAAGCTTATATACAAGTTATGGCTGAGGTAGGTGAATATGAGTTTAAGTTATCTATTGAGAAATTATTACCAAAAATTAGAAGCATGTTTGGGACTAAAAATTTAGGAGATTTGAGCTTAGAAGATGTTGTTCAAGCCGATGGCGGCAGCGTAAGTGTTTCTAGAAGCGGACAAAATATTTTTGCTCGTGAGTTAGTAGAACAAGATGTTTTAAATCTTTTTTATGATCAGTTCCAACTTTTAATAAAATTAGTGGAAGCTCAGGAAATTCTTGAAAAAGATGTGTCTTTGTTTAGTAATAAAGAACTCGCGCAGTATTTAACAGATATGGTTAATCCTAATTGGAGAATAAATAATCATTACTCAGAGATGTTAAATTACTTAGACAAAAATGCGAGTAATTATAAATTAGTTGGAGATTTACCAATTCGCAGTTTTTTAAGATCAGAAAAGTTTTTTTATGATACTGATAAATTAACAGTTAGGGAGTATGTAAATGGATTTATCCCGAAAGGTATGACTAAAGAAAAACTGCAGAAAAGAACACTAATGATGACAGGGTTAGATAAACTTTTTTTGGAAGATATTGCTAAAAATGTAGAGGATTTAGTAAATAGAAATAGCGATTTTTACCGATTAAAGTCTAATTCTATGGCAGTAGCGCAAAATTTAAAAACCAGACTTTTTTATAAAAAATTAGGAGAAGTGAGTCTTGATGATATTGCACGCGCTGATGGTGGAAAAAGTAAAACCGATAACTTCGGTGGTATTGATATGACGCGTATTGATATTTTACGCCAATCTTTGATTGGAGCAGCTAGAATTAATTTTAGGTTGCCTGAAGCTGCAATGCTGCAGAATATTAATTTAGAAGTAGAGAAGCAGCAGTTGATGAAATTAATGAATAATAACATGGTTCCTTCAACTTCGAGAATTATAAAATATTTGTCTGCTTCAATTGTTAATAAGAAAGATGAACAAAGCGTTAATACTGCTTATGTTTATTTAACAGATTATTTTAAGTTTGCAGAGGATGTTGGTTTTGATACAGATGCTAATTTGAAAAGTTTTGTGAGATTTGTAGAAGCTGGTATATAAAATTTAATAAAATAATAAAAATCTAAAACCGGGGTCGGAGGTATTTTTACCTCCGACCCCATTTTTTTTAAGTTATTACTTATTTTGACGATAAAATTAGTAATAACTTAGGAGGCTGTAATGAATAAAAAATTTTTAATTTTTTTATTGTTTATTGTTTTAATTGGAATTTTATTTTTTTATTTTACGGAGTTTAAAGTTAGTAATGTACAAATCACTGAACCAAAAAAAGTCATAAAAATTGATAAAAATGTTACAAAAAGTATGATTGAACAACCTGTTAATCAACAAGCACCAGAGCCAAAAGTTGAAGTTCAGCAAGTAGTTATTGAAAATAAGCAAGAAGTACCTGTTAATTCGGAGAATATGGAGTTGATTAATAAATTAGCTGTAGATGATGTTACAGAAAATATTAAATCTGCTGATGCTTTAGCTGCAATGGGAAGTGCTGTTGTTCCTGAATTATTAAAAGCGTTGGAGAGTGCTGCTGAGCCTTTAAGAGGTCAAATTGTTTTTTTACTTGGAAGAATTGCAGATAAACAAGCGGTTCCGGCTTTACTTAATGTGTTAAATGATCAAAATTCTTATATCAGAAGAAATGCTGTAGAAGCTTTAGGTAAAATTAAAGACGAATCTACAGTTTTTCCTATTCAGAAAACTCTTTTTGATGAGGATATGTCTGTGCGAGAAAGATCAGCTTCTGCATTAGGAAATATTAAAGATGTAAAAGCTACAGAAAGCTTATTAAGTAGGTTATCAGACGAAAAAGAAGAGATTGTAAAGGTAGCAGTAGTAAAATCTTTAGGAGCTTTAGAAGATAAAAGAGCTGTAGATACATTAGTCGGAGAATTAAATAAACAGGAAAATTTAATTTATAAAAATGAAGTAGTTAGATCTTTAGGAAATATTAAAGATACTAAATCGTTGGATGCTTTAAATAAACAATTGGGTTCTTTGAGAGAAAAATTACCTACAGATGAATCTATTGAAAAAGCTACTGATGAAAATGAAAAAATGCGATTAAAAATGATAAAATTTGAGCTAGAAGAAGCAATTAAAGTTTGTGAAGAAGCTATAGCTAAGATTAATAGTTGATTACTCTATGAATATTTAGTGCCTTGAAAAATAATTAGTTATCAGTTATACTTAAATATAGTTAAATTGATCTTAAGAGTTTAAAAGTTATATCCCAATTGATAAAGGTAAACCAACAGTAATGTTGGGGCACAAAGTTATCGGTCCTGTTAAAGGATAGCGAGACTGCCAAAAGGAAAAATAAAAGTGCCCTAAGGATAACCTTAGGGTTTTTTTATTTTAGGAATCCCTAAGGATTTTTTTTTGTTCAGTAAATAAAAAGATTAAAAAAGTGATTTAGAAATTATATTAGGAGGAATAATGAATAATATTCAATATCGTATTTTAAAACTGTTAAGTTTAGTTTTTATTCTTTTTTTTGTCCTGAAATTAGAATTATCATATGCAGCTTTAAATTATCAAGAGACATATCAATCACAAATAAATTCAAATAAAATTATTTTAGTTTTAGTAAATTCTTCGATTTATTCTTCAATTGAAGCTTCGTTGAAGCAGTATGTGGAGGATGTCGAAGCTGAAGGTTGGAAAGCTATTATTTCAAAATTTATATCTGGGACAGCTGTTGAAGTAAGAAATTATTTTAAAACTATTTCTGGGTTAAAAGGCGTTTTACTTGTTGGAGATTTACCTCATCCTTGGTTTGAAATGAAGTATGTCGATGGTTATTATGATAAATATGGTTCAGATATTTTTTATATGGATCTAACTGGAAATTGGACAGATACGGATAAAAATAATATATTTGATGATTATTCCTATTCAAAAACTCTTCTTATTCCTGAGCAAAAACCTGAAATTTGGGTTGGGAGATTAACTGCTTCACCCCTAGTAAGTGCTTCTATGAATGAAGTTATGTTGATTAAAAATTATTTCTTAAAAAATCATAATTACCGGACGGTTGGAACAAATATAATCCAAAGAGCATTAGCTTATCCAGATGATGATTGGTCTTATTGGAAAGATTGTTCTTTAGGTTCAATATATTCCGATGTTACCGTGATTAATGATAAAACTAAAACTGTAGCTTCTGATTATAAGCTTCGGTTAAAAGAAAATTATGAATGGATTCAAGTTTGTGTGCATTCAAGTCATGATCTGCATGCTTTTAAGAATAAGGATATTAATGGAAAAGATATTCCAGGAGGAGATGTTTGGACCTCAGATATTCCGATAATTGATCCCTCAACTTTATTTTACAATCTTTTTGCTTGTGGGAATACAAAATATACATACAGTCAATATATGGGCGGGCAGTATGCCTTTGCTAAAACAAATGGTTTATTAGTTATTGGTACTACTAAATCAGGTGGTATGCATACAGTAGAAAAATTTTATCCTTATTTGGGGAAAGATTATAGAAATCTTATTGGTGAAGCATATTTAAAATGGTTTAATAGTTGGTCTTTTGATGCAGATAATCGTTTTTGGTTTTATGGTATGACTATTATTGGAGACCCTACGTTATCATTAAATCCTCCTCGTGCTATTATAGATTCAGTCAGTGCGAAAAGTATTGTTAGTGGACAAATTGTTGCATTTAAAGGATCGGGTCAAATAAATAATTTGAGTGGTGATAAAATCGTAGATGGTCAATGGAGATCCAACAAAGATGGTATTTTAGCTAAAGGGTTAAATTTTCAAATAAGTTCTTTGTCTGTAGGAGAGCATGTTATATATTTTAAAGTTTTAGATAATAAAGGTAGATGGTCATCAGAAAGTAAAGTTAATATAACGGTAACTAAATCTAATAATACTGCCCCAGTAGTTGAATCTAAAACTTTAACTACTAAACTTAATAAGCGGTTAGATCTTACATTAACAGCGAGTGATCTTGATAAAGATCCTTTAAAGATAAGTATTGCAAGTATTCCTAGTAATGGGAAGTTGTTTATTCTTTATGGATCAAATCCTATAGGAAATAATAGATATGTACTTTATATGCCTAATCAAGGATTTGTTGGAACAGATAGTTTTACATATAAAGCTAATGATGGTAAAGCAGATTCGAGTTTAGGAGTAATTACTATACAAGTTATTAATAATGTGAACCAACCACCAGTTTTAGATAAAATCGCTGATATGCAAGTTTTACGTAATGCAAAAGTTGCTATTGTTTTAAAGGCTAAAGATCCCGAGAATGATACAGTGAAATTTATAGGTAACGGTTTGCCAACAGGGTCATCTTTTTCAGCGTTAAAGGGAATACTGAATTGGAAAGCTACAAAAGTTGGGGTATACAATTTAGAATTTACTGCAGTCGATAGTAAAGGTGCTAAAAGCGAGAAGATGACTGTAAAAATTACTGTGAAGTAATTTTTACTAATTATATGGTATTATAAAGGGCGAATAGAGTTCGCCCTTTATGTTTTTTCCTTCCTTGTATATCAAATATTTATATGATATAATTAACACACTAAAACTATGCGTAAAAAAATAATTCAATGGATTAAAAATCAGGTAAAAAATGCTCATGCGAAAGGTGTTGTTTTTGGTCTGAGCGGAGGAATAGATTCTGCCGTAGTTGCGGTTCTGGCTGTTGAAGCTTTAGGTCGAGAAAATGTTTTAGCTTTGATACTTCCTTGCCATAGTCACGTTCAAGATTATAATGATGCTAAAATTCTGGCGAAAAAGTTTAAAATTAAAACTAAAGTTATAGATTTAACAGCTACTTATGATAGCTTGGTTAAAATTTTGCCTCCAGCTGATAAGATGGCTCAAGCAAATATCCGACCGCGTTTGCGTATGACAGTTTTATATTATTATGCCAAAAAATTAAATTATCTTGTTTGTGGTACGAGTAATAAATCTGAAATTATGACAGGGTATTTTACTAAACACGGAGATGGAGCAAGTGATATGCTCCCGATAGCAGATTTATTAAAAACTCAAGTTAGAGAATTAGCAGAAGAATTAAAAATACCAAGATGTATTATTGATAAAGCTCCAACTGCTGGTCTTTGGCCGAACCAAACGGATGAAGGTGAAATGGGAATAACTTATCCAGAATTGGATGATATAATTTCTAGGTTAGAAAATAATAGGGATCAAGTTTTGAAAATAGAAAAAGTAAAAAAAGTAAAAAAAATGATTGAAGGTTCTGCTCATAAAAGAAAAAAAAGCGAAGTTTGTAAGATTTGATATAGAGGAGGAAAAATGGATGAAATTCTAGAGATATTAGAAAAAGATGCTCGTATTAGTGCTGAAGATATTGCCAAGATGACTCGTAAAAAGACAGCGGATGTGAAAAAAAAGATAGCGCAGTATGAAAAAGATGGAGTCATACTAAATTATAAAGCGGTAATTAATAAAGAAATAATTAAAGATAAAGAAGAAGTACGTGCGTTGATAGAAGTTAAGCTGACTCCGCAAAAAGATGTTGGGTTTGATAAAATTGCCGAAAGAGTATATTCTTTTCCTGAGGTTTCCAGCTGTTTTTTAGTTTCAGGAACTTATGATTTGTTGGTTATTGTTAAGGGAAAAGATTTGCATACTGTATCGCGTTTTATCGCGGAGAAACTTTCTCCGATGGAAAATGTACGAGGAGTTGTTACTCACTTTTTATTAAAGAAATACAAGGAAGAAGGCACTGTGTTAAAGCAGAAAGATGAAGATAAGAGGATAGCGATATCTTATTAATTGGAAAATTACTATGAAAAATTATATATCAGAAAAAGTACAAAAAATAAAACCTTCAGGGATAAGAGTTTTTTTTGATCTTGTTCTTGGAATGAAAGATGTTATTTCTTTAGGTGTTGGGGAACCGGATTTTGTTACTCCATGGGAGATAAGAGAAGCAGGAATTACATCTTTGGAGCAAGGATTTACTTCTTATACATCTAATAAAGGATTGTATAAGTTGCGTTTAGCAATTAATCGTTATTTAAAAACTAATTGTGGAGTGAATTATTGTCCCGATGAGGAGATTTTAATTACAGTTGGAGTAAGTGAAGGCATTGATTTAGCTTTAAGAGCGATTATTAATCCTGGTGATAAAATTTTAGTGCCTCAGCCGAGTTATGTTTCTTATGGGCCAGTTACAGAATTAGCAGGTGGAGTTCCAGTTTATATTGATACTGCAAAAGATAATTTCAAACTTACAGCAAAAAGTATAGAGAAACATATAGATAGTAAGACTAAAGGAATTATTTTTAATTATCCAACAAATCCAACAGGAGTTTCTTATACTAAAAAAGAATTAGAAGCAATAAGAGATGTTATCGTTAAGAATAAAATTCTTTGTCTTTCTGATGAGATTTATTGTGATTTGACTTATGATTTTGAACATACGACTTTTCCAGCTTTAAAAGGCGCAAAAGATTATACATTATATTTCAACGGTTTTTCTAAAGGTTTTGCGATGACTGGGTGGAGAGTTGGTTATGTTTGTGGGCCCAAAGAAATTATTGCTGCAATGACTAAAATTCATCAGTATACAATTATGTGTGTGTCTATAACGAGTCAAATGGCAGCTTGTGAAGGTTTGTATAGCGGTAAAAAATCTGTAGAAGAGATGAAAAAAGAGTATAGAAGACGCAGGGAGTTTGTTGTCAGTGAACTTAATGATATGGGATTGAAATGTCATATGCCTGAAGGAGCTTTCTATGCTTTTCCGTCTGTTAAATCTACTGGATTGAATTGTATGGATTTTGCGCAGAGATTATTAAAAGAACAAAAAGTTGCAGTTGTTCCTGGAACTGCTTTTGGAGATGAATTTACTGATAATATTCGTATCTCTTATGCTTCTAGCCTTGAAAAATTAAAGGAACCTTTGAAGAGAATACGAGCTTTTGTAGAAAGTTTAAAATAATATGACCGTTAAACAGTCTGAAAAAAAATATGAGTTATATTTAAAACAAATTGAAGCACTAGCTAAAATTGCAAATTTAATAACTTCAGGAATGTACTTAGATGAGTTATTAAGATTAGTAGTGCAGGTTACTGCTGAAATCATGAATTCTAAAATTTGTTCTTTAATGCTTTTAGATCCGGAAAAACAGGAGTTGGTAGTTAAGGCAACGCAATCTGTTTCTGAGCAGTATAATAAAAAGCCTAATATTAAACTTGGGGCAGGAATTGCAGGATTAGTGGCTCAGCAGAATAAACCGATTTGTGTTTTAGATTTAGATAAAGAATCTAGATATTTAAATAGAGAAATTGCTAAAAGTGAGAAGTTGTTTTCTTTAGCATGTGTGCCGATGGCTGTTAAAGGCAGGGTTATCGGTGTTCTTAATTGTTATACTTCCAAGAAGCATGAATTTTCTAAAACTGAGCTTAATATATTGCTTGCTTTGGCTAATCAGGCAGCAGTAGCAATTGAAAATGCAGAATTGGATTTACGCGCAAGAACAGCTGAAGAAGCTTTGGCAACCAGGAAGCTTGTTGAACGGGCAAAAGAAATTTTGTCTCAAGATGCAAATATTACTCCAGCAGATGCATATAGATTAATTCAGAAAGAGAGCATGGATAAAAGAAAATCTATGCGTGAAATAGCAGAAGCGATTATACTTACCAGAGATTTGAAGAATAAGAAATGATTAATTTGAAAAAAATTTTTATTACAGTTATTTTATTTTTTAGCGCGATCGGTATTACTTTTGCTCAAGAAGAATCCGATTATTCTAAAATATATACACTTTATAACCAGTGTATGCAGTTGGAAGAAGAAAATTTTAAGAATTTAGGTTTTCAAGTAGCCGAGGATCAAAATTTAGTAACTAAAAGTGAAATAAATATTATTTTTGAAGATAATTTATCTAGGAAGTGGGTTTTTTATCCTCTTAGTTCAGAAGATGAATATCAGCGTGTTTATTTAGCATACCGTTTGTATACTTTTTTAGGTGTTGATACTGCTCAAGTCCATCCGTTTAGTTTTATAATTAATGATAAACAGCAAGTAGGTTATATTGTAAAGTATGAAACTAGTAAATATACAGTAGAAGACTTTTTTCCTAAAAAGATTTCTCAGGAAGGAATTGATTATATCGTTAAATCTCATGTTTTGGATTGGTTGATTAATAATTATAATGTTTCTGGGAAAAATTATTTAGTTTTAAGTAGTGATGCTGCGGAAAAAGCGAATAGAATTTTAAGAATTAATAATCAAGAAGCTTTTTTAAAGAAAGATATGGTGGAAATTTCGCCAGGGTTTAATGCCATTGTTATGCAGTTTTACGGAAAAGATAAGAAAGATAATTTCTTGTATAATTTTTGGAGAGATTACACGGAAAAAGTATTTAACATAGATTTACGTAAAGCTTATGCATATGTTAAATTTGTTTCGAATGTTCCGCAAGATTATTTGAATAAACTAGGTTTGATTTTTAGTGAAAATGATTTTAAGCAAAGGAAAGAAGTTTTAGATAACTTTTTTCTGAGATTTTATAATTACGTAGGTGTTTTTAATGATGTGAATATTAGTTTTATGGATGATATAAGTACAGATATGGTTACAGAGGATATTATGTTGTTTTTAGAAGCTAAAAAACAGCAATTGATTCATGAATCAAAACAACTAGCTGGTAAACAAGTGACTGAAGAAATTAATTATGAGATGAAGGATTCTATAGAAGGCCACGAAATTTTAAAAAAAGTTTATCAGGAATATAGTTTTAATAGAATGAAGTTATATGATAAGTGTTCTGATTATTTGAATGATTTAATGTCTTTGCAGGCAAAAGCAAAAAATGATTTAGAAAAAAATGCTTTAGAAAAATATATAGCAGAAGTAGGAAAAATTTGTTCTGGGCAAAAACCTTCGTTTAATTCTAAGCAGCTTAATAAGGTTATGAGCGTGGATCTTCCTAAAAAAGATATTAAAAATAAGAAGAAACTTCTTGAAATTCCGCCAATTCCGTAAATTTTAAATTATTTCCTTAGAAATTCTTTTCTTAATTCTTCTTCTTCAATTTCAATTACTGTGGGTCGTCCATGTGGGCAAGTAAAAGGATCGTTGCATTCTAATAGTCCTTTTCTTTGGAATTCAGCTTGTTCTTTATTCATGGAAAATCCAGTCATGACTGATGACCGGCATGCCATACGGGCTAATGTTTCGTAATCAAGTTTTGCGATTGTTTCGCCGTTTAAAATATTTCTTAAAGCGTTTTGAGGGGCATCAAGCAGAATAGGGTGTGCGTGTATTGCGAGAGTTTGTTTGTCAAAAAGAGAACAATCAAATCCCATTTTTTCAATAATACTTTTGTTTTCTTCCCATAAGTTTAATTCTTGTTTAGATAAATTAATTGTTATAGGTGTAAGCAGATTTTGTATTTCAACTGTATTCGTCGAAAATTGTTTTTTTAATTTTTCAAAAGTAATTCTTTCTTGAGCTGCATGTTGATCTACAATTAAAAGAGAGTTTTCTGTTTCGAAAAGAAGATATTTTTTTAATAAATTACCTAAATACCTAGCTTGAGTAAGTTTTTCTTTTAAATCTGTTTTTGGTGCAAGAGTTGGTAATACGATTTCTTGAGAATTAAATATTGGTAAAGATTGCTGGAAATTTAATTGGGAATGAGTTTGAATCTTGTTTTCTTCTTTAAATTCAGGAACATGTGGTTTTTGAATTATTTCATAAGTTGAAGTGAAACTATTAGAAATAGGTTTTTCAGGAATATCTGTTTTAATGTTAGTAGTTTTATAATTCAGATTACTTGCCTGTTTAGGTTTACTTTTTGTCATAAGAAGATCTTCTGCAAATCTTCTTATAATTGAGCCAATGCTTGATTCATTTTTTATTTTTACTTCTCTTTTTGTGGGATGAACATTGACATCTAAATTTTCTGCAGGAAGTTTAATAAAACAACAGAAAAAAGGGTAAACGCCATGGCTAAATAGTAATTTATATACTTCATTGATATGAAAACTTAAAGTTTTATTATCTACTGGGCGGTTATTGATAAAAATAAATTGTAAATCTTTTCTGGTTCTCTGAATATTTATATCTCCAAGAATAAGTTTAACAGTAAGATTTTCATGCGTAAATTCTTTTTCATCAGTCAAAAAGTATTTTTTGTCTAGATTCAAAGAATCAGCAATTCTTTCCATTAAGTCTGAAGTTGCATTTAAATCAACTGTTTTTCGGTTCTCATGAGTTAATGAAAACTTTACTTGCGGATAAAGTAGGGTATAGGGAATAAAAACATCTAAGATATGGTTTAATTCTGACGTATTTGATTTTAAGAATTTTTTACGTGCGGGTGTATTAAAAAAAAGTTCTTTAATCTGTATTTCTGTCCCTGTTTGAATTCCTACAGGTTTTTTAGAGATTTTTTCTTGTCCTCGTAAATGTAATTCCCAACCAGAATCTTGTGTTTTGGTTTTGCTGCTTAATATTACATCCGAAACAGCGGATATACTGTAAAGG
>CAYQXW010000014.1:0-17010 GCA_964421615.1 uncultured Planctomycetales bacterium | reverse complement strand
CTAAGCATTGCACTAATATACGCTTGTTTATCAAGATAATAGCTTTTCGCCTCTTCAAAAGTCCGATTATATTCATTCCGATAAAAAATTTTCTGCAACTCTATAAACTGTTTATATGCATTAACTGTTTTATTATAATCAATATCTTTGTACTTAATCATTTCCAAAGTATTCAAATCCGAAGAACTGCCATGCACAACATTGTGAGAACTAAACACTGGCAAAACATACGAACTTAAAAACATCCCCGTCATTAATAATGAAAATGATTTTAAAGCTACTTTCCCTAAATGACTATTCCAAATACTTTCATTAAAATATGGATGCAATAAATCTTCTTCTAGCAAAAATATTTTTTCTCTCAAACTAAAATCAAGCTCTTCACTTTTTGAATTCAAAACTATATTTTTGGGAAGACCAGACATTAAATTTAAGAAACTACCAAAATACTTAGTTTGTTGCTGGAAATCTAAATTTTCAAAATCTTCGTAATTAATTGCATTATCATCCGCATATAAATCCCAAAACCTATAACTAATATCTTTTAATTTAAATATTTTTCCACCAATTGTTATATCCAACTCTAATAAATCGTTATAGTAATGCTCTAATTTTTCAGAATTCCACTCTTCTATCCCAATAATATCTCTGATCCCTAAAATTTTTGTTATCTCCTGAATTTCTTTTTCTTTATCTCCTCCACCAGTCTTACTATCTATGGCATTAAGAATCGCATCTAAATACAATTTTTCTTTTTTGGAAAGAAGTTGTTCAAATTCTTTAAGATTATCTTCACCAATCCTTTTATAGAATAACTTATAATCTGCTTTAATGCTCCGTGATATTTCCTGCGCTAAATCAGAAATAAAATTAACCTCTTTTCTATCTTTAGTCCCTACAATATCCTGCATACGATTTTGTTTAGCTGCTAAAACTACATAATTAATATTAATCTTTTTCATCTGATTAGTGTCAACTAATCGTTTAGCAATATCCTCAATCACTAATCTTTTTCCACCGCTATTCCAATGAGTATCTACATAAGTAAAACTACGCGATCCTATTCTTTTCACAATATCTTCAAAAATATTCCTGCTAGCCTCTAATGTATCATCATAATATTTATCTAAATATAAATTGTAATTCTCTTGTGCACTTAAAGAATATATTTTTAGCGGAGAATCAGATATTTTATTCCAAGCATGTTTAAGAATTTCATAAAGCATAACATTACTCGCTCCAGACATAACTACAGTATTAGTCCCATTTTGTTTTATCTGTTTAGCAATATTAAGAGCAGCTTGAGCTGTTTTACTTGCAGCTTCATCTAAATAAAACGCATTATGCTTAAGTATAGAATTAAGCAATTTATAAATCTTAGCTTCATCTTTTAAAACCCAGACTCCTTTATCCCTAACATTACTTATAACTAAAACTTCTTCTTTGTCATCAAACCTATATAAAACTCCATTTCTTGGCTCAACAATAAAACCTACTGATTTTTCTGCATCACCAAATAAATCCAGCAAAACAATATCTTCTCTTGAACTAAAAAACTCTTTAAAACTTTTATCAATAATATCCCACTTACCTAACTGCTCAATAAGATTAACACCATCTATTTTTGATTTTATAAACTTATAAAATTCTTTAAAATTAAAAATTTCATTTGAATTACTATAATTCTTTACACCACCATCTTCTTTTTTATTAATTTCCGCTACAACACTATTTAAATACTTCCTATCTTCTTGATTTAAAAAATTAGCAAAATAATCAATATTTTCATCTGATATTCTTTTTTTAAACAACTCATCATTATAATTTACTACATCTGAAATTCTTTTTGTAGACTCAAAGAAGAATAAGAAAAATTTATTATCAAATGTTCCAATGATATCACTAGCTTCATCTTTTCGCGCGGTAAAAACAGCATAATCAAAATTAAAAAAATCCTTACTCAATACCTCTAACCAATGCCTTTTCATTCCAGAATTCCAATGAGTATCAACATACATCACTCTTGAACTCTTTAAGACATCTTTAACATAACTAAACACATCCTTGCTTTTTTCTTTTTTAACAAAATTATATAAATCTATATTTTCTTGTGCGTTTAAAGTTAAAATTTTCAACGGAGTATCCGAAACTTTTTTCCAAGCCGCCTGAAGTAATTTATAAGTTATAATAGTACTTCCACCGGACATTAAAACTGTATCATAACCTTTAACTTTAATCTTTTGAGCTAACTTAACAGCTAAATCTGCTGTTTCTTCTATAATTTTATCTATACTGACAGTATTAAATTCTTTAATAGAATTCATAACTTGCGCAACTTTTTGCTGGTCATTTAAAACCCATACTAACTGATTTTTAATTTCATCGACGACTAAAACTTGTGTTTTATCAGAAAATCTATAATATATTTTTTTATCTTGATCCTCATAAAATCCTGGTAATTTTAAATCTTTAAAAAAGTCAACAAACTCTAAAGATTCTTTTGTTCTAAACCAAACTTCCAAACTATGTTTAAGAATATTGCTAGTATTTGATTTATAAAAATTAGTTTTTAAGTTAGCATTAATAAAAGAAACAAATTCTTCTAATTTTTCATCTCCCCCATCATCCTGCTTTATTAATTGATTTTTTATAACAATTTCATTTTTAAAATTTAAAGAAACCATCACTTCATAAAATTTACTTTTTAAATTCACATTTAAATCTGAGTTACTTTGTATTACCGATCCAAAAAATTTTGCTATATCTAAAACAATACCACCGGAAACATAATTTCTTATCACCTGTCCGCTAGCTGTATATCTTGGCTCTTTAACATTGTATTCGCCTTCTTTAAAGGATTTCTGATATGACTGATAATATGTTTGTGTAGACCAAGGTTCTTGAGAAGATAAATTGGTTAAATCTTTACTGTCTATCTTTTTTGATATTGTGGATCCCAGCTGCTGCGGGGATAACACATTGTTGTCATTCCCATACACTTTCTTAAACCACTGAGCTAATATCAATGAGTAATATACTTGGCGAAGTGCTGCATATCTTTTCGCAGAATTTATTTCTTTGGTAATTTTTGGAATGATTGTTTCTTTTAGTAACTGGCTAGAATATTCATTTAATGCTTGTGACTTTTCATCTGTGAAGTTATAAGTCTGGCTTCCTTTTAGATAATCGCCTTCTAACATTACTTTAAGCGTTGCTTTGTAGATATATACAGAACCCTGATTCTCACGAACAATAATTTCATCCGGAACTATCCATGGACGATTTAATGTTGGGATAGTAGTTTGAGTATTACCATAAAGCTCTTCTGCTTTCTGGTACAATTTATTCCAGTATTCTTTGCCTTCTAATGTATTAGGCGATGTATATTTGGCTGTATCTTTTTTAAGTTGTAAATCTGCTTCAAGTAGTATCTTACCTACATCAGTTTTCGCTAAATTTTCATCTATAATCTCATTACTTACATCTGGTCTTAAATTCACCCAAAAAGCATCATTTGGTAAGCTTACACCGATTAAAAAGTATTTTAAAAGTTCTTTAGTGGTTTCATCAACTAACTGCTGGTTTGGATTTTTTACTGATCCTTTATCTAAAAGGAGTTTAAAGTTTTCTTGAGTTGGATTGAGCTCAAAATATCTTAAATGGATCGGACGAAATTTATCTTGGATAATATTGCTAAGTCCTGCGCTTACATGCGCAGAGATATCCAACTGACCTGCAACCTGCGCAAATCCACTTTGCTCAAAAATCAAAATAAAACAAAGCAAAAAAGAAATTAATTTGATGATTTTTTTTAACATATTGTTTTTTAAAGACTTTATTTTCTGATTAATAAAAAATCCTCCTCTTATAAGAAGGTTTTATTAATATATATACTATATATTTAGGATAAAAGTATGCCTGATTTAAGGCTTTTTTTCAAGGAAAGAGGAAAATAAACATTTAAAACAACGAACCCCTGGCGTTTGTTGTTTCAAACGCCAGGGGCTCGTAAAAGAATCAACTACTTTACTATATATTTAAGCACTAAAAAACCACCTGCTAACAATAAAACAAAAACTATGGATAAAATATCAAAATATTTTTCAATTACATTTTTAATCTTATCCCCAAATATTCTTAATGCACCAGCGACCATAAAAAAGCGCCCAGCCCGACCTATAATTGAAGCAATTACTAATGTCATAACGGATATTTTAAACAAACCCGCACCAATAGTAATTACTTTATAAGGAATTGGAGTAAAAGCCGCAGTAAAAACTGTTAAAAACGCATTTTCTGCGTATTTCTTCCCTACTAAATCCATCACTGCTTCAAGATGATACGTAGTTACAATGAACTTTCCTATGAATTCATACAACGCCCAACCAATAAAATATCCTAACAACGCCCCACAAACAGAACCTAACGTACAAATAGCAGCATGACGTAACCATTTTTTCTTATCTGCTACTACCATAGCTATCAACAAAACATCTGGAGGAACTGGAAAAAAAGAACTTTCAATGAAAGCAATAAAAAACAATGCCCAAGGCGCATGCTTAGCCTTTGCCCAATGCAGAGTCCAATTATATAAATTCTGCATCCAGCGAATCGGTGATTTTAAAACATATAATATATTAACCAAAATAACTCCTTTAAAAAATTTAATTACCAAATAATTTATCGCCTTTAACATCTAGCAATTTAGGAAAATCCTCTTTTGTAAACATTAGCTCAGTATTACCTTGTGTTTTCAATATTGCGCCACTATTACGGCTAACAACAGATTTTTTCCAGTGATATTGCAAAAGTATGTATTTATCGGATTCAACCCAACTATCAAAAACTGCATTAATAATAATGTCATCATTTAAACCAAAATCAGTTACAATTTTTTCTGCAAAAATATCATAGTTACCATAAAAATCTTCAGAAACAAAATCCATAAATTCTTTTTTATTCTTATACTGATAAGCCTCACACATTTTTTCAAAATTCCCTTTAGCTAATTGCCAAAATAAATTACTTTGATTATTATTAACAGGCTTATTCCCCTGAGCCAAACAAATATCTATAAGAGAAACACAAAATATAAAACTAATAACTAAAATAATTTTTTTTAAATGCATATCCTTCTCCCATATTTAAGCATCCAGCGGATATTTATAATCAAACCTCATCTCTGAACCAAAACCGGTTATTTCAATTATTGCATATTTACCTGTTTTTGACAAAATTGCATAAATATCTCCAACTGCCGGATTAGCATAAAACGCAACATATCCTCCAGAAGGAACACTAGTTACTTCTGATAAACTAGAGTATCCAGTAATTCTTTTAATTCTATCCGCATCATCTGAAATACCAATATAACTTTTCCCATCACCCGCATCAGAAGTATAATAAATATCTCCTAAAGCATACAACCCTGTGTTGCGAGTTGAAAAATACCATGACTCATTGACTATATTAATATCTGACGTTGCTCCATCAGTATAAATTTGCTGACTCTCTGTAATTTTACCATCTTTTAATTCTTTAGTATCTGTAACCTCAACCCGATCTATCTTTCCATCTGAAACAGTAATCACTCCATAAGGATTAGCTAAACCAAAAGGAAGATCCCCTTGCACTTTAATCAATACGATCTCTCCAGTATCCAATATTTCAAAAACAAACGTTGAAGATTTACCATTAACAACCCACTCCTGAGCTGTTTTTTCTATATCTGCACTTCTATTCCAAGTAATAGTAAGAGCAACTAACTTTCTATCTTTATAATGCAAAGGTTGCCCATGTATATAAATAACAAAACGAATATTTTTAAGATTTCTAAAATCATCGATTATCGCTTGTTCAAGCTGGCTAAAACTTTGAGATGTCCGATTGTTAGATGTAAACACCGGAGAAACATACCGCAAAAATCCCCTAGGGTCTTCATTTTCATAAGCAATATACATATCCTGAATTACTTTCTCCACCTGCTTATTAATTTCGGTTACATCTTGCTGCGAAGAATTCCCGGATTTTAAATTTTCTTGCTGTGCTATAATCTTTTCATACATTTTCATTAAATCAAAACACTCTGCTTCACTTTTTTTAAAATCCTCTAAAATATAATATTTACTAACATCTCTTTTTAAATCATCTATTTTATAATTAGGATGTACCTTAAAATCTTCTAATAAACTATTTTCAGTAATAAGTTTTATCAAATCTTTAGGCCTTGGATTATACCGTACCGTTTCAAGAAGCAACTGTCTAAATCCTTCCTTTCTTAAATTTATAAGTGCTTTTAATTCAGGAGCCTTAACTTTATAAAGTGTAAATGCTTCATTAAATTCAGCAAAAGCTTTCTCAATCCGATTAAAAACTTCATCCTCAATAAGATCTTTAGCGCCAAAATCAGAATTAGAATCTTCTCCTGCCTGTACAACTCTTGCTTCTTTCAATAATGATAATAAATTATTTTTTTTCTCCACTAAATCATCCTGTATGCTATTTAACTTTTCATAAGAACTTTTTAGTTCAGGATAACCCGTAACGGCTGTCAGCCAAATAGAAAATTTTTGCAGTACTTCTTTACGCAAATTCATTACCTGATTAATAGCTTTCTTATATTTTTCGATACTCTCACAATAAAAAGCGGTAACATCATTCAATACAACATAAACACCAATAGATTTCTTAAATAAAGCTATTTCATCATATAAAGAAATAAGTACCTTAATACTTTCTACAACATTTGGATCTAAAACATTACGCGCAACAGCATTTTCAAACGAATAAGGGACATATCCGCTTGTCTTTGTCCCATCATTAAGTAACACAGCATCGCTTCGTTCTAATTTAATGGGATATTGATTATCATGCGTTAATACTATTTTTTGCCCTTCACATATACTTACATCCATAAGAATTGAAGCAATAGCATTTTCCAGCTCTGCAAGATAATCAATTTTTAATTTTCCTTTGACTATATAATTAAAATCTTTCGTTAACTTTTCTGCAACACTCAAAGTATTATTTAATTCATCCAGCTGAGAAAATAGAATTTCTGGATCGGCATCCTCAAAAATACTTTTGTCTGCCTTCTGAGTAAATGCTAATTTAAATTCTTTCATAGTCGCTGTATCTGCAGCAACACTCATTCTATTCACAAGACTAGTAACAGACTGTTTAGTTGTAAATTCAGGTAAAACAACGGATAGTTTTACATTATCAATAAAACACGTATCTTTGAGCGTAATTTGATCTCCCGTTAAATTAAAATACGTATCGATTTTAGCAGCTTTAGCAACATCTTTTACTTTTGAAGCAATATTATCAATTTTAACTTTAATATTAATAATTTTTTCAGCACGCGCGTTTAATAATTTACTCAAAAGATACTCATACGTTTTTTCTAAAGATTGATAAGCAAATGTTACTGCAGACATATCTTTACCTGGAGAATTAGATAAACCATCCAAAACACTTATTTGAGTGTCTCCAGATTTACGCATACCCGCTATAACCTCTTCCACTCCAGGGATAACAACAAATCGAGGAGATACACCTCCACCTGGATTCGTATCATTCACAATAGTTCTCGTATTAGTTTTAGGAGCCAAAACCCGGCTACAAGTTAAAACTTTTTCCGGACTAGCATAAACCGCTGCCTTAATAACTTTTTCGATTTTTTTGGGTTGATTATCTGAATCATACAGAATATTCCCCTTAGAGTCTTTTACAACTTCCCAAATAACAACCGCTGGAGTTATTAAAGCCCCAGGTTTCTCTAAATACCTGCACCCTATAACAGTAACCCAGTCCCCTATATCAGAATTCTTAGTACCAGCTACTTTTTGCTCAGCCAAAGCTTGAGCTTTTTTGTCATCCCAATATATTTTTAAAAATTTAGCTGCAATACTTTTAAACCCTTCAATATCTGATTTAGTAATCATAGAAGTCTGCATCATTAAATCATATGTATAATTTAACTCTTGTTCGTATTTCTTTATAACCGCCACAATATCATTAACATTAATATTTTCATCAGCATACAACTTATCTAAATTATTTTCTTTTAATAAATTCCCTACTTCTTCTTGTTTAGCATACTTTTTATCTAATTCATAAGCTTGGCGCAATAAATCATTAAATTTTTTAGGATCGTCTTCGTAAGTTGCGATATAATTTATTGCCATTCTAGACAAAAGTTCTTTATCTAACTGAGAATTCCCGAAATGCGTTAAATCCTGTGTTTTATTTTTGACAAACTCCACCGCTGATTTTAACCTTTCACCTAGTTTTTTAAACTCTTCCAAAAATTCTTTTTCTCTTTTTTCTATCTTAGTTCTAAAATACGAATACTCAATTAACTCTAACTCATCAAATAAATCTTTTAGAACTTTCTTATTTTTATTCATAACCAAATTAACTGATTCATTTCGGCTTTTAGCAACTTTTTCCATTAAGGGGAAATCTACAAATTCCTGTTTTGTCGATTTAGCATAATCATTAATAAGGATAAGCATATTGTCCTGCATTAGTAACCCTTTATAATTATTATCTTCATACCCGCTAGGATAGACATACCTATCAAAAAATACTCGTGCCTGTTCCCTGGACCATGATTTTCTATTCTTCAATCTTTCAATCATATAAGAAGAATAAGCAGACATAGCGCGTGTAGTCAAATAAGTAGTATATAAAAATTCCCAAGAATCAACCGTAACAGTAAACGGGACAGATGCTAAATTAGATATACCTACTTGATCAAGCAACTTTGATAATAAAAATTTATGAATTTCTTCACAAGCTTTTTTAGGATCATTTTTAAAATTGGCAACTATCTTAAAATAAATATCATTCGTATCACTCAATAATGCCGAAAAAATCTCTGATTTTTCAACAGTAAGTTCTAATATAGATGGACTAATAGCAATTTGCTTAACTAAATTCTGCCAGGTGGGATTAACAACTTTGTCTGTAAATTCTTGGGCAATAGACTCATCTAACCCTTCTTCAAAAGAAGAACCATATTTTTCAAATAAAACACTTTTAGGAAAAGCAAAAACATTAGGCACACAATAAAATAAGAAAACAAATAAAAACCCAATAAATAAAAACTTAGTTTTTTTTACCAACATTAATCCTCCGATATTCTAGAATTTAAACTTCAAGCAAAATTCTATTATTCGCTCTTGATATTCCCTGGTTTTATCTTCATAATTATTATTTCTATCCTCATACTTCAAACTACATTCAGGAGAAATATACTTAAATTTGGGAGTATAAACAATTTCAAAAAGACAAACCACTCTTATAGAATCTGCTAATAAAACTGAACGATTACTATCATTTATACCATAACTTCCTCTAAAATATAAATAATCTTTATAATCTAAACGAAAATCTGTCCTAAAATTAATATACTTATCCATTGATGCCGCATCGCTATATTTTTCATGCTCAAAAGATGTTGTAAAAGAAGGAGATAACTTATAGCTATCACTTAATTGAATACTCCTTAAACCTATGGTCGTAGATGTCATAACTGCGCGAGCATCATTATCACGATTAGCTTTATTCTGACTTTTCTGATATTCCTGAGTTAAATTTACATAAGCTTTTTTATATGTATAGCTTACTGTTCCTGTATAAGTATTTCGAATACTTTCTATACTTTTATCTGAAGAATCCAAATAATTTCCTCTATATGACAAATCAACTGATAAATCTTTCCATTTTGGAATAGGATTAAAAAACACACTTGCGGTAGGTATTTTTGATTTTTGAGTAGTCGTTAATAATTTTTTTAAATTATTATGCATATCGACAAAACCCATCTTTATTCTAAGCCACTGTGCAAATCTATAAGTTAAACCCGACCTAAATAACTCCTGATCTACTGCAGCTGAACCAGTATTAGTATGAAAATTAGGATTAACCCGCTCATAACCAAAGTTAAAATCGAGCTTTTTAAAAACAGTAGCTCTCCAGCCACTACGAAAAGCCCAGTCTTTTTTAGAATCATACGCATCTTCTTTTATATTATCATCAAACCAACTTTGCGCCAATTCTGTATCCCATGCCAATCTCTCTACCTGCCAAAAAGTAATGTCTTTAAGATTAAAATCAAAACTATACACCCAATTATCATCTGGGCTCAAATTAGAACTTATAGATTGATCTTCGCTAATAGTTCCAGGATTATCATAATTTCTTACTACATTAAAACCATAACTTAAATATTTGTTAAAACTGTTTTCTAAGCGAGTACCAAAAACCTGTCTTTCATAATTATTCGCAGCCACTGCTCTATTTGCTCTTGCCGCAACAATAGTAGCTTTGATAAAATGAGTTTTAGAATCATCACTAGAATAATCATAATTATATATTCCCTGAACACCCTCCAAAGCACTAGAAAGAGAATATTGAGAAAAAGCACTGTAAATATCACCAAATTCTATACTATATATATCCTTTTTAGCAATCTTTGCATATGCTTTTAACAAATGCCAGTTTCTTCTATCTACGATTGGATCATCAGTAGAACGCAAATTTGCCATCCATTCAAAACTATAATCATCACCATAACTTTCCTTAGAATAAAAAGAAAGATTTTCTTCATAACTGGTTCCAGGAGTTAACAACGATTGGCTACTATTTCCCTGAATATCGTTATGATAAACTTTAGTATCAACATCGACATTAATATTTGAAATTCCAGGAACATGATGCACTTCTAAAGCAAAAACATTATTTATTAAAAAAAACATTAAACTAAAAACAAAAAATATATTTCTAAAAAATTTTTTCATTTAAGCCTCGCTAGTGGGATATTTAATTAATACTTAATATAGCTTATTTATCGGCAGTTAAAAAAAAAGATTTAACTACTTTACCACTCACAACGCAATCCCACACTCACCCATCGACCAGGCTGTGGAACGCCTACAATTTCTTGATATTCTTGGTTAAAAATATTATCAATATTGCAGAAAAACTTGGTGTGTTTATTTAAATTGTAAGAAAAATATGCATCCAAAAGCCACCAACCATCTCTTTGCGGACGTTTTTTATAATTCACGCTTAAAACCTGCAATCCAAACGGGAAGTTAAACTCTAAAGAATTATTAACCTGATGTTTTGCGTAACTTGGACCATATTTATACAAATAACTCTTATTTTTAGTTTCTTTATTTAAAAAAATATATGCTGACTGCAGCGTAAAAAAATTATTAAAATTAATTTTTAAGCTTTCTTCAAAACCTAAAACATTCGTTTCTGAAATATTATTAGCTTGCCACTTTGCATCAGATGCAAATAACTTTACCCAATCAATAACATCTCGCTCTTTACGCAAAAAAACTGCCGGCTTAAATTCAAAATTGCTTTGAGAAAATTTATATCCAACTTTATAAGTTAAAGCTTTTTCCTCTTTTAATCCCACATTACCTATTGTCGTCGGATCATTATAATAAATCTCTGTAAAAGATGGAATACGTACATTTCGAGCAATTTCTCCAAAAAAAATATTTTTATCATCCAGTGTAAAAAAAAGATTTAACGCCCCACTATAAAACGGATCCTGCAAAGTATAATAATCACTTCGTAAAAACACCCCATAACTAAACCAGCTTAGAATTTCCTTAGAATCAGAAACAAAACAAGTTTTATCAATCCGCTGGTGATTACCTAAATTATTAGAAGTAATTTTTTCTTGTGAATACTCAAACCCAAATTTTAAATCTCCTAACAATTCACTGTTTTTATTAAAATGCAAGGCTGGAGTATAAACATCTGTTCGATGATTATTTATATACCTGCTTCTAGTTTGCGTTTTATCCAACATGAATTTATCATGATGTCTACGCCAAGTGAAATTCGGTTTTATATCAATAAAATCTGTATTAACACCTAAAGATGAATCTAACATATAAACACGAGTATTTTCTTTGGATTGATATCCGGAATTCGGAGTGTAAAAATCATAAGCGCCAAAATCTTTTTCCTGAAATCCCCAATTAAAATCATAATTCCAAACATCTTGTGTATAAGAAAATTTACCAAACGCGGTTTGTTTATTAAAATCAGTATCAATAGAATACCCACCTGAACTGGAATTTTCCAAAGATACACGCAACCCTACGTTCCCAACAGTTTTCTCCACACTAAATAATTCAGAAAAAGTTTCATACTGCCCCATACTTATTTCAGAAATAAATTTATTTTGATTAGCTTTTTTGACATTAAAATTAAAACTACCGCCAATTCCATTCACAGAAGAATTCAGAAAATTCCCCGACGAGTAAACAGACAAATCCTCTAAATCAGCTTTTGTTAAAGGAATATCGCAATTCTGATGTCCAGACCTGGGATCATTAAACCGCTTACCATTAACTAAAACAGCTACTCCTTCATAATTAGAACCTTTTAGAGAAAAATCCGTAGCCACTCCAGCCTCAAGATTACGTGACTGCAAATCAACCGGTAAATATTTTAAAGATTCTATTGGATAAAAAGTATTTTTTGAAGAAGATAAGATTGAAGCATCCGAATAGATGCTTGTATCTTTTTTAATAACGATGGGATTTAATTCCCAATTAGAAGAATCAGCATAAGAATTTTCAAAACAAAAAAACATAAACCACAAAACAATATTAGCTAACGTTTTTTTCATGCAAACATTATATCGAGCACAAACGAATTGTCAACTAAACATTTTTTTGTGGTTTACAAACAAAAAAAAAAGGGGTCGGAGGTATTTTTACCTCCGACCCCTTTTTTAAGACTCTTAGTTTACTAATGCCAATATAAACTTAATCTGCGAATCAGTTTCTTTAACTTTCATCTCTTCATCACGTAAAATTCTAGCCACACAATCCAAAATATTCTCTTTAATATCCAAGAATTTCCCATGTGCATTGCTCACCACTAAATACTGGTGTATTCTATTCTTAGACGGTGTTAAACCTTGATTCAACATATTATCTAATTGCATCCATTCACGATTTAAATCCATACCAAAGTTAACATTTGAATTTAGCTTAAAGGTTAACCCATTGCTCAACAAAGAAGGCCCAAACATCGAAGTAAAATCAATACCTCCAAAATCTCTGGATTTACTTTTCCCCCCATCTCCATCTACTCGAGCAATATTATCTAAACTTAATTCTCCTAACTTTGTATTACCATACAAACCTCTAACAGCAAGAACAACTTCCTGAACACTAGATTTTAATTCATAATTTTCTTTATTCTTTGCAACAAATCCTTCTATAACGTTTTTCAAAACATTATCAGATTTAATTTCATTTATCGGTAACTGCATCTGTAAAGCTTCAAAATACTGTCTAAACGTACCCACATTTTTCATTCCATTATCAAATATAAACCCATCAAACAACACATCGCCAAATTTCAATGACCGATCTACATTCAAAGCTTTCGAAATCAATCGATAAGCTTCTGGAGAAGATAACGTAGCGCTACTAGCAGGCATTGAATAATAAATCATAATTTTATTCAATACTTCTGCATCAATATCTTCAATCCTTTTATTCAAAACATCCTCTGAGCGAATAATATCAACCAACTGAGTAACCATTCCTTTATTCAGTCTCGATACAAAATTAACCAACTTTTCATTAGCTAAACTATTGACCACAATTTTTGCTCTCTGTTTAATTGTGTTTATCTTATCCTTACTTAAAACTGTATTTCGAGCAACATTGCTTTTAGTCATAACACCTAGAAAACTTTCAAACTCTTTTAAAAAATGTAACCCTCTAGCTAAATTTCCAAACTCTTTAAAATCTGGAATAGCTTCATCAGCTTTATTCAAGAACGCTACAGAATTAGTACCTGGAAGCATATTAACATCACCAGAAACCATTTCTGTATAGAATCTATTTTCCTTAACTCTAAAATACTTTGGCAATCTATGTTTAGAAAATATCTCCTGCAATCCAGGAACAGAACACATCGTTCTCATCGCATTAGTAGGAGTTCCATAAGTTGCCCCCCAATCAGATATTTCTTTAAGTCTATCTACCTTTAACGCCAATGTTTCCACTAAAAATGCTCTCAACATATTTTTAAATTTAACCCAACTTCCACCTTTTTGTCTATCTGGATTAGCAAACATTTCATTCGCAATAACAACATTTTTATTTTTAACCTGATAAATAAAATATCCAATTCTATCAATACTTAAAGCTTCATCAGTCCACATTGTTGGATCATTAATTCTCATGGTTCTTAAAATTTCCACACCCTTATTCTTTAATATTTCCAAAAGACTATCTGGTTTTTGTTGTAAAACACCTTCTGAATCAAAAATAAAGGTTTGATTCTTTCTACCAAACTGCTCATAAGCATAACCATGACCAGGAGCTAAAAGCACACTCGCCATATCTAAAATAAGTTGATAAGCTTTATCCAAAATATACCCATGGAACATTCTATCAGAAAGCATATAAACATTTTCTTTTTTAAATCCATAGAATCCATTTTTTGCCAAATCATTAGCAACATCTTGTAAAATTTCATCGTTTACATGCACAACGATTTTTACTTTTTCCATTAATCTAGCTTCATCTAAGCCATGTTCCTGCGCAAATTTTTTTAAATTCATACGATAACTTAATATCTGCATCGGCCCCATTCCAATATCTTCCAAATTGGGATCTAACTGATCATAAGTCTCTTGCAATTCTTTAATATACTGCGCAATTTTTGCTTCATCCCACTTTTTCTCACCAAAATATTTAGTAAGCGCCGCTTTAACTTCTTTTGCTTTTTCTTGACTAAAAGCATTGGTCTGAAGATCTAAAAACAATTTAGCAACCTCTTTAAGCCTTACAAAATACATCGCGCCCAAACCTAATCGGGTTGCACTTCCACCCTGATTAAAATGGGGAACAAACTTTCCATCTACAACCAATTGCACTGCTTGTTTTCTCAATTCTATAGCTTCTTGACTAGAAATTCTTTGATAAAATCCTGGCAAAGCTATCGCTGCATTAAAAAATTTATCTGATTCTTCTTGTGACATCAAAGAATAATTATCAAATGCTTTTAACAACTGCTGCATCAATATTTTAACATCCTCTTGCGTAAACCTACCATAGGAGTTAATAATTTTAAGTAACGCATCATTCATCCAAAGTTTATTTTTAATTTTTGAACTATAATTATTATCAAAAATATTTTTAATTTTTCCTATAAATTCTACTTTTTCTTCTTGTGTTAAAGGGAAATAACTCCCACTTAAAACTTCTACAGGAGCAGGTTCTAACTGTTCTGTCTTAATAGGTTGTCCATCAATCTTTGCTCCACTGACTTGCTCAGCAATTTTTTCAAACTCTTCTGGCTTGTTAGGATCTAATCCTAATTCTTTCGCTTCTGCAATTAATCTTTCTAAATCTGCTTTACGCTCTGCATATTCTATCGCTTCCTGTTCTGCTTTTGGCAATACAGTCTTAATCACAACCGGAGGAGCATTAGCATCAAAAGGAAACGCTAAATCTTTTAGAATAGCTTTAATATCTTTACCACCATCATTATCGCCCCGCTTAGGCAATGCCATATATCTCAAATCAACTCTCGGTAATCCATCATTAAAAAGTCCCTCTGAAGCCAAAGGGGTAATTACTTTACTTACAAAATCTTTCTGAGTTTGATTTTTTCTTGTAGAAACCACTTCCATTTCAATAATTTTCAATTGAGGCAATAAATTTTTAATATTATTTTTCTCTACTTCAGTTAACATTGAATCAGCTAACATCCCAAACAAAACATCGGGAGAAGTTTTTTCTATTAAAGCCTTCATCTCTTCTGCATTAAGCCGTCTTACTTGAACAGGATATAATTCTAAAAATTTTCTCAATAATGTTACATCTTTATCTGTAAGTTCTTTCCATTCATAACCTACACCACCATCATTAGCACTTATTGCAACTACAGATTTAGATCTGGCAGCATTGCCATTATAACTAACTAAACTGCCTGGAATAGCACGACAATAAAATTCATCGATATAACTAAAAAGTTTAGAAGCGAAAGAAGGCAATCTTGAAAACACAATATCCTTAAAGAAAACTCCACCAGAAACATAATTGCGAATAACCTGATTATTATCAACTGTAACCTGCTGCTTAACGTTATACTCCCCAGCCTTGAAAGAAGTTGTATAAGCATCATAATATGTCATTTTATTCCAATTTACTTTGGAAGTTAAACCATTCAAATTACTAGTATTAATTTCATTAGCTAACTGTGAATTCGAATATTTTTCTTTATACCATTGTGCTAAAATCAATGAATAAAAAACTTGTCTTAACGAAGCATATTTAGCATTTGAGTTTATATCTTTTATCAATTGAGGAATAATTATTTCACGGGCAAGTTGTGCTGCATACTGATTCAACTCTTTACTTTTAGAATCACTAAAACTATAAACATTTGATCCTGTTAAACGATCTTCTTCAAGCATAACTTTCATTGTTGCTTTATAAATATAAACGCCAGCTCTATTTTCGGAAACAATAACTTCTCCAGGCACAATCCAAGGACGAATCAAAGTAGGAATATTAGTTTTCTGATTTCCGAAAAGCTCTCCTGCTTTTTGGTAAACCTTAGACCAATACTGCTGTCCCAAATTGTTTGTAGGAGACATATATTTTGCAGTATCTTTCTTTAATTCTAAATCAGATTCTAATAGAACTTTCCCTAAATCTGTTTTAGATAATCGATCATCTATAATATTATCTTTAGCATCCGGTTTTAAATTAACCCAAAAAGCATCATTAGGCAACCGCATACCAATCCAAAAATATTCCATTAAATGATTAGTAGTATAATCTAACTCATAAGATTGTAAATGCTTACTAGAACCTTTATCTACAAAAATATTAAAAGTATTTCTGACATTATCATAGATTAAAGAACGCAAATGTACTGGCCTAAAATTCAATAAATCAACAGAATTAATGCTACCAATATTAGATACTCCTGCAG
>CAYQXW010000013.1:0-17111 GCA_964421615.1 uncultured Planctomycetales bacterium | reverse complement strand
TCTTTATAAGATCATCTTTTATTGATATAAATTCAGATTTTATCATCTCTTCTTTGTACTTATTAACTATATCGTCAGGCAAATTTCTATCCACAAAAGCTTTCAAGCTTAAATAATCCTTAACATATTGAGAATAAATAACTTGCTGTAAAAAAGCTTTACGTTGCTCAAAATCTAATTCAGGCAAATAACCTACAAATTTTTCACTAAGTTGCCCAACCATATTAATAGCAAAATCTGCCGCTTTTAGGAAGAAAACTCCTCCATTTTTTATGAATTTTGGATAAGCAACTGCAGAAGTAAAAGAAGTATTAGTATTATCTTCTATTTTCCAATTTAAGTCTTCTTTTAAATTATTACTAACTTGCCCAGGCTTAGGTTTTTCTTCTAAAGGTACTTCAAATTTAGGATCTGGCCATGCTGAATCATTACGTTTTAGAATACCATTTCTCTCATTTAAAAGACTATCAGTTTCATTATCTTTTACAAAAGGCACTGAATCTTCTTCGCTACTAATACTAATTTCTCTAGACGAAATTGTATCATCTTTCAATTTATAAAGCTTTTCTTTTACAAAATCACTGTAACTCTTTGTCTCCAAGATACTTATAGTATCATCTTTTTTTTCTTCTTCTAATTCTTCTTTTTTAACCTCAACTGGAACTTCTGGTAAAGGCTCTTTTTTAGCTAAATCTTCTACAACTGCTTCTTTTGGCTCTACAGACGCATCTAATGGCACATAATCATCTTTAATAACATTCTCACTAGATACCGGTAACACCTCTTCTTTTAACGTTTCTTGAGCCTTTACAGGCTCAACTTCTTCAATTTTCGCTTCTTCTACCACCTTTTCAACAGGTTCAAGCTCTTTAAATTCAGTTTTTTCTTCATCAATACTATCAGTATGTTCTTTATTAACAATACTTTGCGAATAAAGCTCTAAAAGTTTCTCTTTATCCTGATCCTGGTTTTCAGAAGGAATTTGTTCCTCTAATTCCAGTTTTTTCTCTTCTTCAACTAAAGACTCCGATGACAAAGCAAAATGCTTAACTTCTTCTTTTTCTTTAGTTTTATTTAAAATATCTTCTTTAATCTTATCTAAATTGTCATCTTTTTTAACTTCCGCATCTATTTTTTTAACTTCTTCACTTTCTTTTAAGCTATTTGTTTTGAACAACTTACCCTTAAAAATATCTTTATACTCAGTTTCATCTTTATTAATTTCCTCATCCTGAAGTAACCATCTATTTGCCCAAGATTTAGGCTTATTAGTTTTATCAACAACTTTTTCTTTACCAACTTTACTGTCTAAAACATTATCTACCAAATAATTACAACCTTTTGATTCAATAGGAGGGATATTTTCTTGTTCTGATTTTAAATAAATGACTTTTTTACTATTTTGTTCGGGTTTAACTGGATCGAAAGTTAAAAGTGGATTATCTTGATTAATACGGCTGGATAAAAACAATTCCTCTTTTTTGTCATTATCTAAAACTAACTTTTTTTCTTTTTCAGATAAAAATAGGTTTTTATCAACCTTGCTCAATACACCTTTTATATTTTGCTTAAGTTCTTTAGGTTTAGAAACAGCTTCTCGGATTCTTGTCCTACCTACATGGCTACTAAGATTATGTTCTTTTATAACAGAATTAATGGACGACTTTGAAACTTCAGCTCCCAAATGTAATTTAATCAAGTCAACCAATCCTCTACAAGAAATTTTAGGATTAGCATGCTTTGAATCGATTATAAATTGGACAATGTTTTGCTTAACTTTATACGCCATTTTTAAATTTGGACATTCTTTTCATACCTTTTAATAAATTTGGACATTCTTTAGGTATAGGGTAACATATAATATTTATAAAGTCAAGGTAGCTTAAGTAAAAAATAAAAACGCTTTAAATAATCTCCAAAACATCATTTAGCTGAATATTACTCTCGACAATAACTCCTGCGGGAAGCTCAACAGTCATATAAGCTTTTGAATAAAGAGGGCTCAAATAAAAAGGTTTAAAATCGGATATAAAACCAACAACTTTTTTTGATTTGTCTAAAAAAATAACATCAATAGAAAATCTCATAAAAAAAGAATGTACACAATTGGAAGGAACAATAACTAAAGCTTCCCCCTTATTTAAGCTAGATCGATTAAGAAGTCCAACCAACCGAGAAATAAAATTTTTAGCATATTTTGCTTTATCAGCTAATACAAAATTATTTGACTTATTGATAACTTTCATTCATTTACGGGCTTAAACATAGATTCAGTAATAGGAAATCCTCTTCTTTTAATCTCATCATAAAAAGTAGGAATTTCACCGGTAGGAGTATAAAAACCTTGAATTTTGCCATCTTCAGCGGTACCAGTTTGCTTAAAATTAAAAATATCTTTCATTTTAATATGGAATTCATCAATCATACCAATAACTTCGGATATCTGCAAAACTTTTCTGGTCCCATCTGAAAGTCGAGCAGTATGAACTATAACATTTATAGCAGATGCTATCATCTCTCTAATAGCTCTAACTGGTATTTCAACGCCGCTCATCAATATTAAAGAATCCATACGAGACAAGACATCTTGCGTTGAATTAGCATGAATTGTAGTCATAGAACCATCATGGCCTGTATTCATAGCCTGAAGCATATCTAGGGTTTCCAAACCACGACACTCTCCAATAATAATTCTATCTGGACGCATACGCAAAGAGTTCCTAAACAAATCCCTAATTGTAATTGCCCCTTTTCCTTCAATATTTTGAGGTCTAGATTCTAATCTTACCCAATGCTGGTGATGTAGCTTTAATTCTGCCGCATCTTCAATAGTAACAATTCGTTCCCCATCAGGAATAAATTCTGATAAAACATTCAAAACTGTAGTTTTTCCAGAACCAGTTCCACCAGAAACAATAACATTTCTTCTCGTTAAAACTGAATATTTTATAAAATTAGCCATATCTTCAGTCAAAGAACCTATCTTAACTAAATCAAAAATAGAAAGTTTTCCACCACTAAATTTACGGATAGTTAATGTCGGACCAGTTAACGATAATGGTGGAATTATAGCATTTACACGAGATCCATTAGTTAATCGACCATCGACCATTGGAACAGATTCATCTATTCTTCTTCCTAAAGGAGCAACAATTCTTTCAATAACTTGACGCACTTGAGCATTAGAGGAAAATCTTTTTTCAGTTAACGTTATTTTGCCTTTTTTTTCTATAAATATTTGATTACTATTATTAACCATTATATCTGTTATATCTGGATCAGTTAATAAATCTTCTAGCGGACCTAACCCAACCGCTTCATCCGTTAAATCCTTAATAAACTGCTCTCTTTCAGAAATTCCAATTAAACTTCCAGTCTCATTTGCCAAAATATTTGATATAGTTTTTCTTACTTTTTCTCTCAAATCTTTAAGTTTTTGAGAATCATTAGCTACAACATCCATTCTATACAACTCTAAATCTTCTAACAATTTTTGATGTATTTTTTGTTTTAAAAGACTTACTTTATCATCTTTGGTTAATCTTCTCGCTAACGCTTGAGTATCTTGTTCTTTCTGAATTAAAATACTTTCTTCAGATACTCCTGTATATTTATTTGCATTATCACCAGTAAACGCATGGCCAATCATACCTTCTAAATCTCTATGTGTAATATAATAATCTTCTCGTTGCATTAAATCTTCAGCTAATTTCTCAAAATGCATAGCAACTCTAGATTGAGGACTATCCAAAACTAAAGGAATACGTCTATTAAGCGCCAAACATACTGCTTTACCGTCAGAAGGAATTCTAGCAATAATTTCACAAGGTAACGCCGATTTCACCTCTGCAATAGAAACTCCACCCAAACTTTCAGCACGATTTAATACCGCTCTTACCATTTTTAAAGGAAAAGCAAAAGACTGTAAAACTTCCATCCCTTCTTTTACTTGAGAAACAGATAAAACGTCAGGATTTACTACAAATAAAATTAAATTACTATTTTCAAAAACTCCAAAAGCAGCTTTAGTAAAAGCATGCCCCGCATCAATTATAATATAATCATAAACCTTACTCATTTCAGACAAAACAAAAGAAATAAACCCCCCATCAATATCAGGCCGTTGCTTTAAATTAAGAATAAGCGGCATAAAATCAATGTTACTTGAACTATGCTTATAAACATAGTCATTGATTTCTGACATTTCCAGAGAACCAGTATTTTTCCAAATAGGGATTAATTCGACAATACTCTTAGCTGGCTTTAGATTTAACAATTTAGATATATCACCTAATAATTGTAAATCTAAATCCACTAGAAGTATACGTCCATGACGTAACTTTTTAGATATGCTAGCAGCAAGACTTGTTGCAATAAAAGTTTTACCTACGCCGCCCTTAGGGCTAAAAACTGATATTACTTTTGCCATTTTTATTCACTTATGTTGTATACAATAGGAACTTGTATCCACATTTCTTGTTCAGATATTCCAGAGGGAAACTCTGGATATGGGGCACATTGTTTCGCTGTTCTCAAAGCACTTTCATCTAAAACAGAAAAACCTGATGACCGTTCAAGCATTGCTTCAAGTAATTGACCATCTCTAGACAAATGCAACGCCAATCTAACCTGCCCTTTTATTCCGGCCATTTGAGCAGCGGAAGGATAAATAACTTTTTGTTGTAAATTCTGACCAATACTAGCAGAATATGTTGAAACTAATTCTGATAAAGGTAAATTACTAGCAATTCTAGCTTCTTCTTCTCTAATCATCGCTTCTTTATTATCAACCTGCGCATAATTCATTTGTAAACTCGGAGCAACAGGTTTTTTTTCAATTGTTCCTTCAAGTGGTAAAATCTTAGAAGTTATCAAAACAATTAATTCAGTATCACCTTTTTCACCAATGCCCCCACCTTTTCTCGTAGTCTTAGATCGAAATATAGCTCCAAAAATTGGAACATCTCCCATAAAAGGAAGTTTTTGTACTTCTTCTTCTTTCTTTTGCCTAATCAACCCACTAATTGCCAAAGTCTGGCCATCTGCAACAAACAACTTAGTAGAAGTACTTCTTTTAGTTACAGGATAAGCCCTGGCACTTGGAGCATTAGACGCACCCAAGATTTCTGCCTCGCCAATATCACTAACATCAACCCTTAAATCCAACTGAATCTTTTTTTCAGCAGTAATTATAGGTGAAATTTTTAATTTTATTCCATATTCTTTATAATCTACTTGAGTAGAACTACTTGAATTAACTCCACCCGTAGAAACACTTAAAGCTGCAACCTGACTTGTCATAATCGGCTTTTCTCCACCTACTAATAACTCTGCATCTTTTCCACTTTGACAAGCAAGTTTCGGCCTTGATAAAATTCTAGCTTTTCCATTTTTAACTAACATTTGAATTTTTCCTGAGATAACCGACCTAGACCACTCTGTCATCCTAAACATAGGCTGAGTTAATAATTTACTCCCCACTTCAGAAAATTCAAATTCAGTAGGCCACTGTAATCCCAATTGAGATGTTGAATCTTTATCAATTTCAAGCACTTCTGCTTCTATTTCAATCATTCTTTTTTCTTCATCAACCTGAATCAAATTTATAACTTTAGTATTTAAAGCTCCTAGAACTGTCTCAATTCTCGCTAATTCTTCTTTGGTCTTTACATTACCAGAAATCAAAACTTTAGCTTCATCATTATTAGCTCTGGTTTTAATACCAGGAATATTTAAACTTTTCAAGAGGACATCAACTCTTTCTTTAATAATATCCATATTCTCTGCAAATACTTTTAAATTTAAAGTTGTTTCACCAAATTTATCTGACCAAACTAAAGTGGTTGTCCCAGCGCTATTTGCAACAATAATAATTTGGTTATCATTAACGGAATGAACATCAGCAACTGTCGGACTTCCAACAGCAACTCTTTTCGGACTTTTAGTAGGAATCAACTTAACTTCACCAACAAACATTTCTAAATCTTCAGCTTGTAAAAAATCATCCGCGCAAAAAATATTTTTTGAAGTTACCGATAAAACAAAACATAAAAAAATTGATATTAATAATAGATATTTTTTCATTTTTTCTCTTCGGTTGTAATTAAAGGAACAACTTCTTTTTTTAATCCCCGATATATTTCAACAGTATCAGGTTTTCTTAATTGCTTATCTGGATACAAATAACGGAACAATTCATCCCAGCCAGCCGGTTTTAAATCTTCAACAGTAAAATCAGAATTAGAACGTAGAATCAACCGAATTTTACCCTGCTCTTGCACAAATGACGCAATCGCAGATTCTTGCGGACTTAAAGCTAAAGTTACTATAGAATCATTAGCAGAAGCCTTTTCTTTCTTTTTACTAGCACTTGTCTCTCCAGCAACTGCTAATACTAAAACATTCTGAAATAATGGAACATTAATTATCTTTTTCTCTAAAGTAGCAATACGTTTCTTATCAGTTTCCATAACAGAATCATTAAAATTAACTGCATATAAAGCTGAATCAGCAGGCGGTGCAATTGCAGCAAAAACATCAATATAATCACCTGGCTGCAATAAACCAGCCAACGCAGACATATTTTCTATATTAACTGAAACTGCTCTTTTCCCTGGAGGAGTAAGCTCTTTTATTGTTAAAGCTTTAACTTGCTCTTTCATTAATTTAGTAGAAGAAATCTGCTCACCCTGTAAAATTTTAGAATTTGAAATTAAACCAATAACTTGCGACGCAGATGTAACTGTACCCGGCTGTATTGCTTCCGGAGGAACCTGTTTACTCTCTAAATCACCTGCACTTATTACTGTTTCTTCAGGAATGTTTCGACTTGCTACTAAAACAGTATAAGTTTGCTTAGGACGATTTAATTCTTTTAATTTTTCTTCCAATTCTCTCTGTTTTCTTTGCTCAGCTTTTATTTGCTCTTGAAAAAAATTAGCAATAAATATAAGCGCCAGAACACTAACACCAGCAGCTATAACTATTTTTAAAACATTTTTTTTAGGTGCGTTATTTAAGCTTTGTAGGTCCATAGGTTATTTTATTTTGTCCTGATAAATTTCAATTTTAGATTGTTTTGTTAAATTTTCTTTTAATTCTGTTAATTTTTGCTGTTGTTTTAAGAATAAAGCCATCTTTTTAACATCTTCAAAAACTTCATTTAAAGATTTATCTTTACCTACTCTAATTGATTCAATTCTTACAATATACCACTTGCCATCATTTTTAAAAATATTACTTATCTGCTTTTCCTGCAAAGTTTTAGAAAAAACAACCTCATCAAAATCAGTGTATTTTTTACCTCTTTTACCACGTGTTAAATATTCCAATTCACCACCTCTAGCAGCGGTTTCTCCTTCAGAACGCTGCATAGCTAATGAAACAAAATCTGTCCCTTTTAAAAGTTCAATAAGAACTTCTTTAGCTGATTCTTCTGAATCAAGAACAATTTCCCTAACTTTTCTTTCTTCAACACCCTTAAAATATTGGTTTTTATAATCATTATATAATTGCTCTACTTCTTTATCACTAACAGTCAAAGAACCTATTTCCTTATTCATAAATTGACCGTCTAAAACTCTAGCCTCTAAATTCATTAACATTTCTTTATTCACTGGCAACTGATCTAATTTTAAATTTTTCGCTTGTTTATAAAATAAATATCTACGAATTAATTCTTCTTTTAAATAATTCATTTTCTGCTCAGGAGTTATAATTTTTTGCTCTTGAGTTTCAGCCATATTATTAATTGTTTCAACTTCCTGATTTAGTTGCTCTAAAGTAATATACATGTTATCAACTTTAGCAATAATTGTTCCTGAGGGTTTATATTCTTTTTTAGATACAGTTCCTACACTATTAATACCTAACTGTTCACAACCACAAAAAAAAATGGACAGCATTGCTGCTAATCCTAAAATAAAATTTTTATTATTTTGCATTTCCCCTCCAGTTTGTCGTACTATATCACACCCAAAAACTATCGTCAAATTATTTGAATAATTACTGACTATTTGACTTGTCTATTTTAGTTATCGGACAAATGTTAATATACTTTAAAAATTTATTGTTTTTTATTGTCGTTGCTAAATTTAATAAACTTGTGTTATAATCTGCAAATGAAAAATCAAACAGGAATAACTATAATACTACTAAATACTTCTAAAGATACTTTCATAGTAGACTCAGTAAAAGAATATTTACAGAACATTACTGAGAATTATGAAATAATACTGCTGGATGAAAAATTACAATTAAAAGAAGCTATTTTAAAAGCGACTAAAGAATGGACTCTTATTTTCGATAACAATGGGATTTTAGACATTAAAGATTTTAATCTTTTTTGGGAGATTAAAGATAAGTACGACTTTATTCTAGGATTTGCAGAATATCAAAACCGAATCCAGAAAATTATAAACATTATTGCAAATCATTTTCTTCCGACTGAAAGCTATGTAAAAGATATTTATTTAGGATTTAAGCTTTTTAAAACATTCCAGCTTAAACAATTAAAAATTATTTCGACAAGCAATAATATTTATTTTGAAATTTTATATAAATTAAACAAAAAATCCCCATATTTCAAACAAATCCCTTTAAATATAAAGCCTGAAAATTATTTTCCAAAACTCTCAATTAAAGAAATGCTGAGAACTTTCAAACAAGCCATTAAAACAATTTTAGAAAAATAATTTAATGCAATCGCTCAATAGTCAAAGCATGTTTTGGACCATATTCATAATGAGCTTTAGTTTTACTTGTTATCATATATTCATCAACTTCAGTAGAATTAGTAACATTTCCCGTAGTATGAATAGTTTGAATTAAAGTTTTTAAACTTGCCGGAGAAAATTCATCTCCACCTGATTTATTTCGATATTTTAAGGTCCACATATCTGTTTTAACATCTGAATCATACCGAGAAACTCCAACAGTTATATTTCCCATCGGATTCATAACTTCTCTACATTTCAAAAAACCTTTAAAAATAGGAAGATTTAAAAAACTCCCATAATACTCACGAATATAAGGAAAATCTTTATACGCAGGATATCCATCCATTTTAACTTTAGCTAAATGTAGCCCCCCATTTTTATCATCCCAACCATATAAAGCGATATCTTTAATTGGACTTGGAGTATTTAATACTTGGTCAACACGAGTTTGAAAATTCTCAATCTCTGCTATTAATAATCTAAGTGAATCATTCAGCCTCGCTAATATTTGAATTACTTGTGTTAACTTCGTGGGTCCTTGAGTATTCTTAGAATTAAATTCCCCCATATATTCACAGGCTGCCGGACACTGCACATTATCAGAACAAGAACCACAAGCACAACTCGGATTTCTATCCGGATAAAAAGGACAATACTCAAAAGTTTTTTTCTTATATAAATCCCCTAAATCACAAGATGGCGGTCTTCCACCCGGACAAGCACTACAATAAATACCATTCCACGTACAATTAATTCTATTATAACATTTATGTCCATTCCTGCATTGTTGATTTCCACTCCCAATCCCAGTTCGAGTATCTCCATTAGGACTGCTTATTATATTTTTTAATTTCTGATCTGCGTTATTTAATTGCAAAATCCAATCTTCAAGTTCAAGCTGTGCATATTTTAATTTTTCCCACACATCACGTTTTTCTTTATAATCATCTTTATTATTTGAAGTAGCATGAGTAATATTGGGATCCCAAAAAATAGGCCACCAAGTATTTATACCAACTGCACGCTGATTAATAGGAAGATTTAATACTTCCATACAACGCACCGTTACACCTTTTAAAAGATCACGCAAATCTTCTATATCTTGCCCTACAAAACTCAAAGAAAACGGAATTCTATTCGCTACAAAAGCTCTTACCAACATAAATTCTTCGCCTAAAAAATCTTTACGGTCAATAGCATCTACAATTGGATCTAAAAGACCTGGCTTTGAAGATACCGGACCAACAGCACGTATAACTTCCCACGAATCTGCTGGTGGAACTTGTATTACCCATTTTGGAATTGTACCAGAAGAGTTATCAGTATTGGAAATATCTACCGGCCTTGAAACAATAGAAGCTTCAAGAATTTTCCAATTATCGGTATCCCATTTTTCAACAAAAAAATAAGTTACTAATAAATTAATAAAATTTTCCATATCGGTAGCTAATGCTTGATCGCCAACTAAAGGATATCTTTTACTCCAATACCACGCAACATATCTAGAAACTTTATTTTTCTTTCTAACTTCATCCAAAAAAGGATGCGCTTTACCAATATAATATTCAATTGTATTTGCTGGATCCCCTGGCATAGGCGCAACAAATTTTATAGTCGAATTGTCTGTTTGATTCCCTGTAGAATTAGTTGAGTTTGTATCTGTTATCTTATCTGCTACAGCAGGATCATAATTTCCACCAATAGCCGCTAACATTGCTTCCATAGAAGTCTCTCGAATCGCTGTTTCTGGACTCATATCAATACGAGAAAAAGTTCCCTTCATGATAGCATTAATTTCTGCAGCTAAAAATGGCATAGAGCCAAAAGTTAACCCTGCCGCTAATAAAGAAACTGGCAAGGTTACAATAAAAGACAAAAGAACTATTCCAATAACAAAAGCTAAAACAGGAAGCAATAACCCCCAATTAATTGCACAACATTTAACCGGTTCACAACTAGTCCCTGGCAACACAAAACCTAAAACTTTTACTGATTCCTGAACCTGAATCCATAATTTATTTACATATGTGCCCATTTTAGAAGCTAAAACTAACCCCTCTTTATCTGCAATTTGAGAAGTTAATGTCTTAATATCACTAATTTTAGCGATATTAATAAATAAAAAAACAAACACTATAATAATCGCAATAATAATTGTAAAAATAACAGCTATCTGGCTAGTATTCTTTTGAAGTTGTTTTGGAATAATAAATTTCATACTACCCCCATTTTAAAAAATTAGATCCTACATTATAGATTAGATTACTATAGATGGTAAATAGCGTCAAGCCGATTTATTCTTATTAATTAAAGTATAAATATAAAAAACCTATTTAACAACGCGAATAGAAAAAGAAAAGAAAGCGGTTACAAGATTGGTAGCCCCAACCGGATTTGAACCGGTGTTTAATGGCTGAGAACCATTCGTCCTAGACCAGGCTAGACGATGGGGCCACAATAGTCATATAACTATAGCATATTTTTTCCTAGAATCAAATTATATTTATTGACCTCAAAGAGTTACTATTATATACTTTTTTCTATGATAGATGTCGGATTAGGACTAAGTACAAATAAGAATTTTCTGGTCGCAGTAGAAGAAGCTATTTCCATGGCCAGAAATAAAAAAACTAAAAGCGATAACATAGATTTAGTTTTAGTTTTCAACACGCCTAATTTACCTTCTCAAGCTATCTCAAAAAAACTTAACACCT
This sequence comes from uncultured Planctomycetales bacterium, assembly GCA_964421615.1. Lineage (GTDB taxonomy): Bacteria > Omnitrophota > Gorgyraeia > Gygaellales > Profunditerraquicolaceae > CAYQXW01. Next base: position 5,680 of record CAYQXW010000013.1, on the reverse strand, counting down.
ACTTTTCTGGAATACCAATCATTGGAGCCAATGTATATTCTATGTTTTTTGCCGGAGGAATTTTAAAATCCGGATTAATAGTTTTACTTATTAGCTTCTCTGAAGGAATTTCTATCAATACAGCATATACACGCGATATTAATATAAAATCTGGAATATCGACTGGAGAAGAATTTGGAGAAAAATTATTATTAAGTTTAAAAACAGCTATTAGAAAATTTGGACTTATTTTATTTGATTGTTTAATTGAAGACGAAAATAATTTTATTACCGGACTTCAAGAACGTTTTGGGAAAAGCTTTCCATTTATTGGCGGATTTATTGCACAAGGACAAGATGCACTCACTAATTTTCTTTATTTTAATCAGGGATTAATTAATAACGGCTGCACCGGAATTATTTTTGCTGGAAAAATAAATTTCGGCTTAGGAGTAAAACATGGATGGAAACCATTAGGAAAACCTCACACAATTACTTTTAGCCATGGAAATATTATTGAAGAAATAGATAATAAACCTGCAATAGAATTATATAAAGAATATTTGAACTATAGCCCAAATAAACTAAAACAGGAACTAAAAAGATTTTCCAGTTTATATCCTTTAGGAATATATGTACCGGAACAAAAAGAATACTTGTTAAGAAACATAACAGACATTACCCCATCTGGTGCTCTTGTCTGTAAAGGGAATATTGCTAACAACAGTTTAATAAGATTAATGATTTGCACTAAAGAAACTTGTTTAGAAGCTACGACAGCTGCAATTGAAGAAGCCAAACAAACACTTTCTGCCGATAATAGCTTTAAATCATTAGAAAGAAATACTTCAAAACTGGTAATTGTTTTTAATTCACTAGTAAGATCTAATTCTTTAAAAAGAGATTTAAAAAAAGAAATAGAAATAATTAAACAAAGTTTTGAACCAAATACTCCGATAATAGGAATATATACTTTTGAAGAATTAGCCCCTTTAAAAGCAAGCACTTATTTAGGACAAGCTTATTTCCAAAATCAAACAATTAATATTTTAATTATCGAGGGATAACAATGTTAAATCCTTTTTTTTTAATTCTAATTTTAGCTGCAGCATCAGCAATTGGGTATTTAGCCTATATGCTTTATAATAAAAAATCAAAGGTTGAACAATTAGAATTATCAGTTAATAATTTAAAAAGAACTTTGGATGAAATGGACGAACAAGCAAAACTTGTTATTCGAACTGATATAGAATTAAACAAAACACAAGAAGAACTTGATAAAAAAGTATCTGGATTATATGTCTTACAAAAACTTTCCCGTACTATAAGTTCTAGCATGGAAGAAAACCAAATATTTCAAAAAATCGAGCCTAATTTAATGCAAGAATTAGGATTCGAAAAAACTACAGCTTTTATGTGGAATAATGAACAACAAAATTTTGTTAATTATTTAAACATTGGTTATTCAGCTGAAGAAATTGATGAAGTAAAAATATTTGTTTTTACGAATAAAGAATTATATTTAGATATCATTAAAGCTGACAATACAGTTTCAACTCTCAGTTTGAATGATAACCCAACAGTAAAAGATAAAATAAATAAAGCATTTAAAGTACATGCTTTTGTTTGTTCTCCTATTATGCCTAAAGAAGGTAATAAGGGATTTTTCTTTGCAGGAACTGAACATTTGGACACGATAATCACCGAGGGAGACGAAGAATTAATAACTATTCTTGTCAACCAATTAGCACAATCTATTGAAAATGCTAGACTCTTTGAAAAAACTTGGACAGCTCATCAAACTCTCGAAAAAAATGTTGAAGAAAGAACAAAAGAATTAAGCATAGCCTTAGAAGAAGTACAAAAAATCAGCCATCGTAAAAATGATTTTGTTTCTAATGTTTCCCACGAATTAAGAACTCCTTTAACTTCTATAAAAGGATACGCCGCTATTTTACTTGCTGGAAAATTAGGAGATATTCCAGAACAAGCTTTTAAAAGACTAGAAAAGATTAATAAACATGCTGATGAATTAGGACAGTTTGTTAATGATCTTTTAGATATTTCAAGAATTGAATCAGGAAAAGTAACTTTAAAATTATTGCCCATGAATCTTAAAAACATCCTAGACGAGATTTCAGATATGCTTACAGTGCAAATGAAAGAAAAAAGTATTAGTTTTCTCTATAACATACCAGCCGATACCCCGGAAGTTATGGCAGATTACAATCAAATAAAGAGAGTGTTTATAAATATTGTAAATAACGCTATTAAATATACTCCTCAAGGAAGAATAACTATAAACATAAAAAAACAGTTTGATGGTTTTATCCAAATAGATATAAATGATACTGGATATGGAATGCCAGAAGAAGCATTAAGTAAACTATTTACAGAATTTTATAGAGTAGATACTCCTTTAAATCAAGAAATAAAAGGAACTGGTCTTGGACTTGCAATGGTAAAACATATTATAGAAGCACACAAGGGTAAAATATGGGTAACTAGTAAAGTAGGCGTAGGTTCAACTTTCAGCTTTACTCTACCCCAAGCTTAAATATCATATTAAAAAAGGATTTCCCATGGGAATAAAAGTTTTAATTGCAGATGATGATCCTGACATTAGAGATGTAATACGCTTAACATTAGAAGACGAAAACTTTGATATCACTGAAGCTGAAAACGGCGAAGAAGCATTAAAAATATTAGAAGCTAAGCAATTTGATTTACTTTTAATTGATTACAAAATGCCAAAAATGGATGGACGTGAAGTTTGCCGAAGAGTGAAAAAAGACTTTTTACTAAGACACTTGCCTATAATTATGATTACAGGAAAAGGTGAAATGACAGATAAAGTAGGCGGCATTGAAGCTGGAGCTGATGACTACATAGTAAAACCTTTCGAACCTAAAGAATTAATGGCACATATTCAAATGATTACCCGTCGAAGAAATATCGATCTAGAAGCTAATCCATTAACTAGGCTTCCTGGTAATGTTTCAATTTTAAATGAATTATCTAATAGAATTGCTAGCAAAAATCTTTTTGCTGTTTGTTATGTTGATTTAGATAAATTTAAATCTTACAACGATACTTATGGTTTCGAACACGGTGATCAAGTAATTAAAGAAACTGCCAGAATACTAGTAAGAACCGCTCAAGAAATTGGTAACCCTGATGATTTTGTAGGCCATATTGGAGGAGACGACTTTGTGCTAGTAACAACCTTAAATAAAGCTGAAGAAATCAGCAATAAAATAATTACTGATTTTGATAGAACAATCCCTTCATTCTACAATGAAACTGATAGAAAAAACGGTTATATTATTGGTAAAAACCGTCAAGGAATTGAACAAAAAATCTCTCTCATTTCTGTATCTATCGGGGTAGTTACAAACGAATTTAGAAAGATTGAACATGTCGCGCAAATAGGTGAAATTGGAGCAGAATTAAAATCTTATGCAAAAAGTCTCAATAAAAGTAATTTTATAATGGATAAAAGAAAAGCGGAATAGTTTAATTCTAAAAAAATTAAAGACCTTTTTGAAAAAATCAAAAAGGTCTTTTTTATTTATTAGTGCGAGGAGAGGGAGTTGAACCCTCATAGTTTTGCAACCAACAGCCCCTCAAACTGCCGCGTCTGCCATTCCGCCATCCTCGCAAAGTATGAAAACAGATGTTATTTTACTTGAGGACAGAAGTTTAGTCAAGATAGGCTTTTAAAAATTATTTCTTAAAAAACTTATTTATTAATTTATTAATAAAATCTTTATGCTCTTGATTAACCACAAAAACTGATATTCTTGTATCATATGTAATACCATTAGAAGAAAGTTTAGAATCTAAAACTTTCCCCATCAACTGCACTAATTCCATATCTACCATATCTTTAATTTCTAAAACAACACTTTCATTTTCCTTAATTTTTTTATCTGTAGTAAGCAAAAATCCACCGGGGCTAATATCTTTAGTTTGCGCAAAATCAAAGTTCCTATCATCAATTAACCTATAAGAAACTGTAAAACTAATCGGTGTACGCTGATACTTTCTTCTTTCTTTCCCCAAATATCCCATACTATTTTCCTTGGTCTGGAGCTACTGTTTGTAAAGGAAGTTCTTGCCCAGCAATATCTTTATTTTCTTGTTGGCTTAAAACTGGATCAACTGTTGCTTCTTTTTTAGATGACTCCATAATTTCCTTAGAAACTGGAGAAATAATTGTTTTATTCGCTTGAGGCATTAATATAGTTATACCTATTCTTCTATTTCTAGCATCATATGGGTCTTCTGGAATAAGCGGCTTCGTAGCTGCATACCCGGCAACCATAGAAAAACGCGCAGGATCTATGCCATAACTTTCAAATGCTTTTCTTGCAACTGAAGCCCTATCTGTAGACAACTCCCAATTACTATATTTAGCTGAAGAAAACGCTGTTGCATCTGTATGTCCTTCGATTGCAATGTTATTATCTAACTCTGCTATAACTTTACTAATTTCACCTATAATTCTCATTGATTGCGGCTTAAGCTCAGGACTTCCAGGCGGAAACATTAAATTCCCCTCATGATCAATAATATCAATTCTTACTCCTTCTTCAGTAATACTTACAGCAACATAATCTGCTAAATCTTTTAAACGAATATCAATCCTTTTTTGAATCATGCTTTTTATATTAACTGGTTGAACATTAGTATTTGTCTTAGAAAAATCCATCGGTTTTTTCTGCTTAGTTGCCCTATAACCACCCTCAGATGCCGGAGTTTCCCCTTTCTGAGTAATAGGATAATATTTGGCTTTCTTAAAAAACATAGCTAACTCTTTTTTAGATTCTGGGGGGAGCATACTTACAAGCCACATAACCATAAAAAAAGCCATCATTGCAGTCATAAAATCCGCAAAAGCTACTTTCCAAGCACCACCATGATGTCCACCACCTTGAACCTTTTTTACTTTCTTAATTATTATATTTACTTGTGGTTGATCAGACATAATTATTTAGTTTTTCTAGCATTATCTAATTCATTAAAAGTTGGCTTTCCTTCTTCAGGTAAAATTCTTCTAGCAAATTCAATAGCAACAGTAGGAGATGTTCCACCTACAAAAGCAACTAACGCAATTTTTACAACTTTAAAATCTATAATATCTTCTTTCGCCTTTATTTCTATTGCAGTAGCCATAGGACCCAGAAAACCATAACATGCAAGAATTCCAGCAAAAGTTCCTAATAAAGCAACCGCAACTTTACCTCCAATAACCGTCGGAGGCTGATCAAGATAATTCATAGTTAAAACAACCCCTAAAACCGCGGCAACTATACCTAACCCAGGCATAGCATCCGCAACCCTTGAAATAGCATGACTAGGTTCTTCCATTTCATGTTGATGTGATTCAATTTCTAATTCCATTAAATCATCTAAATTATTATGTGGCACATTAGCACTAATAATAACTTTAAGATTATCAGCTATAAAATTAACTAAATGATGGTTAGATAAAACACTATGATATTTTTTGAATAGTTCACTTTTGTGAGGATCTTCTAACTCTGCTTCCAAAGATAAAGGCCCTTCTTTTTTCATCTTGGAAAAAATATTATATAAAAGCACTAATAATTCTGTATTCTCTTTTTTAGTTTTAGTCTTAGCAGTAAATATAGTTGGAATTGTTTTTAAAGTACCAAAAATAATTCCAGGAGGATTC
>CAYQXW010000012.1:0-17155 GCA_964421615.1 uncultured Planctomycetales bacterium | reverse complement strand
CCTTTCATATCAGGCAAAAGAACATCTAAAAAAATCAAACCAAAATAATTAGATTGCTGAAAACTTTTTTCTACTAAATTAATAGCGTTTTGGCCGTTTTCTGCTGATTCACAATCCCCCAAATTCACTACTAAACATTTTAGTTTTTCTCTACTTACAATTTCATCATCCACAACTAAAATTCTCATAATCATTATCCCCCTTTTTTATTTTGGATGTAATTTTTTAAATTATTATAAGCCTGATCCATTTTTAGAAAAAGCGCCATTGCCAACTCAAAATTAGCATCTATCGCTGCCTGCTCTAATTCATGAGCAATTCCAGCTAACTCATACGCAGTTAAATTACCTGCGCCGCCTTTTATAGTATGGGATTCTTTCTGTATCACTTGGGCATCTTTACTTTTTATCGCTTCCTCAATATTAGTTAACTGTTTTTCAAGATTATTCAAAAAAACATCAATAATCTTATATAAAAAATCCTTATCATTATTAAATTCATTTAAAACTTTATCAAGATCCATTAATTCCCCATTATCATTAGCTTTTGTAATAATAGTAGACTTTATATAAGTAACACCATTAATCCATTTATCAATAACACTTAGAAGTTCTTTCTTTTTAAATGGTTTAGGAAGATAATCATCCATACCAACGACCATACACCTATCAATAAACTCTTTAACAACATGTGCAGTTAAAGCAATAATCGTAACTTTTTTAGCTTGTTTATTATTTTTATTTTTTTCTTCAATTTTCCTAATCTGCTGAACTGCCTCAAAGCCATCCATCTCCGGCATTTGTAAATCCATAAATATAAGATCATAATAATTTTGAGAAAATTTTTCAACAGCCTTGACTCCATCTTCCACAACGTCTACAATGTATCCCTCATCTAATAAGTGTTTTTTAATAATTTCCCTATTAGCTAAATAATCTTCTGCAACTAAAATTCTAACACTGCTATTTTCTTTTGACTGCACAACTTTTTTAACTAATATCATTTTATCTTTTACCTGAAGGGTTTTCTTTATAAATTCCTGCAATTTTATCTGTTCTTTTTGTTTATAAGAAAAATAATTTATTTCTAATGTTTCACACAATTTATTTTTATCCTTATCACCAAAAAAATCCAAAGCAATAATAGGAACATCTTTAACCATCTCAAGCTGTTTAATTTCTTCTATAAATAAACCATTATCGTTTTTAAGCGTATCAAAACCAACTAAAATAAACATTATTTGTTTATCTGAAACAAAATTTTTAACTATTTTTTCTTTTATTTCTGCATTATATTCACTTTCAATTATACGAAATCCCCATGAACGCAACATATCAAAAAACCGTAACTGTTTTATACCAACAACTAACACAGGAACATCTTTCAAAGAAACCACATTTTTAGATAAAGCTATATTTGAATCCAACAGTTTTTTAAATGGAATTTCAACCCAAAAAACAGTTCCCACTCCTAATTCACTATCAACGCCAATATCTCCACCCATTAATTCAACTAATTTTTTAGAGATAGTCGTACCTAATCCAGTTCCCCCATATTTTCTAGTCGTTGAAGAATCCGCTTGTTTAAAACTCTCAAAAATTGTAGCCTGTTTTTCTAAAGGAATTCCGATCCCAGTATCAATAACAGAAAAATTAATTAATATTTTTTCCCCTTTTACATCAGACAAACGTACTTGTAACCTTACAAATCCTTTATGCGTAAATTTCAAAGCATTATCAATTAAATTTATAATTATCTGCCTTAATTTTATAGGATCTCCTAAAACTAACCTCGGCACTTCTTTTTCAATATCAAACTGAAACTCGACACCCTTTTGTTTAGCACGTAAATCAAAAACCTCTTTAACTTTATTCAAAACTTCGTACAAATCAAAATCTATATTTTCTAAATCTAGTTTCTTAGCTTCAATCTTAGACAAATCCAATATATTATTTACAATAGACAATAATGCTGTTGTTTCAGTTGAAATATTATCTATTAATTTTCTTTGGTCTTTTGTTAATTGGCTCGAGGACAAAATTTCAGTCAACCCGATAACTGCATTCATCGGCGTTCGAATTTCATGTGACATATTCGCCAAAAATTCGCTCTTAGCTTTATTTGCATTTTCAGCTTCACTTTTAGCTTTCTTAAGTTCGATTTCACTTTGTTTTCTTCCAGTAATATCCTGAACGATACCTTGATAATGCGTAATTTCACTATCTTTATTATAACGGGCCCAACAATAATCTTCTACCCAACGTACCTGCCCATTTTTTGTGATAATTCTATACTCCTGTAAAAATTCATTTACCCAAGATTTAGCATACTTTTTTAATTCATCATCTATCCTATCAATATCATCAGGATGAATAAGATCCTCATAAACAAGTTTTTTAGAATAAAACTCATCTTTGTTATAGCCAAACTGCGTAATATTATCAGAAACATATTCTACAGGCCAACCTTTTTGTGCTTTCCATAAAAAAACAATCGCTTGGCTTTTATTTATAATATTTTCCATTTCTTCTAACTTCTTAAACGAAGTAAACATAATAATTTGTAGTTTTTTATAATTCTCATGCACTAAGAAAAAAATCACCAAAATTAAAACAACTAAAAAAGTAATAAAAATTGCAACTAACCTAGATTTAAAAATTATTTTTGCCCAATCATCGGCATCAACATCAATACCTAAAACAGCAACAACTTTATTTAAATTATCTTTAATAGGGACTAAACCAGAAATCCAACATCCCCATTCATCAATATTAGGGCCTTCAACAAAAGGTTTCCCAGTTATAAATGATTGCTTCAACTCTTTTGTAGCTTCAGGATAAACTTCGCCAATTTCTGTAATAATTGTTTCTTGATACCGATCAGGATAACTATCCATATAATAAAAAACATCTTTACCTTTTTTTCCCATAAGATAAATATAACGGATATCATCTTGAGAATTTCCATAATCAACAAACTGTTTATTAATATACTTATAGGTAGGCGAATTTAAATCTTCAATCGTACCAGATAAAGTCTTAATAATATTAGCTTTCACATTTGAAGCAATTAATTTAGCTCTATTCAAAATATGTTTTCGTTCTTTATTTTCAGTAAACTCTCCCATACTATAAGTACCAATAGCACCGAATATAAACACAATTACAAAACAAATAAAAAACATTTTTTCGTAACGATATTCCTTAGAAAAATCTATAACATTAGAATATTTATGCTCACTATCTTTATAATAATATTTCCATACAAAAAAAGTAAAACTTAAAGCTATTAAAGTACGTAAAATTTGAATAGGAAAACCAAAAGTTTTTAAAAAATTGCTTTTGTTAAGAAAAACTGCCGGAAAATAATTACACCTATCCCCAACTAACTGAGTCAAACCATACAAACATATTAAAAAACCAACACCTTTTAAATATTTTCCAGCTTTTCCTTCAATTTTTTGTATTTTCACAAAAGAAAAAACAGTATATCCTGCCCATAAACAACCGACTAAACCAAAAAAATACCTTATAAAATTCTTTAAACCTGTTTCATGATAAAAAAACCATCCGGTAAAAATGAGTAAAAATAAAAAAATATAAATTTTAAAATCAAAAACCAACTTATTATTTCTTTTGGTATATAACCTACCAATTTCGACCAAATAAACAAAAGAAGAAACCAAAATCAACAAATGCGGCCAAAACATTGATTTGATTTCTCCAAACACAATATAAATTAAATCTAACCACTCATTAATACCATGAAGAATACCGAATAAACCTAAATACTTCCAGAATATATTTTCTTTTTGAGATTTGTACAGAAAAAAACAAGTAGCGGCAATAAGAAAAAAAGCAGCGCCATATAGGAAATATATATAATCTAACTGTTTTGTAAGAAAATCACCCATATATATATTATCGGTATAACAAAACAGAAATTTAATTAAAAATAATTTATTATAATAACTTTTGCATCCAAACTATATCAAAATCACGGCCAAACTTATATCCAACGCGTTTAAAACAACCACAAAATTCAAATCCTAGTTTTTTATGAAAATCAATACTTTGTCCATTAAGCGAAGATATTTCCGCCAATAAACAATCTATCTTCATTTCCTTGGATTCTTGAATAAAAAAATCTATAATTTTACTTCCTATCCCTTGCCTAGTATATTCCGGAAGAATCATATAAGTTACTTCAGCACTCCGGTTAAAAGTATTAAAAGGATGGAATTTACGCATAAAAGCAAAACCAATCACTTTATCCTTACTTTTCTGATCCAAAACAACAATTGCCGGATAACCTTTAGTTACATCTAAAAGAAAATTAAAAAAATCATAAGACATCCGTTGATCTGGATAAGCTGTAAAACCATTTTCGATAAAATAATTAAAAATATCTATTACAGCTTTTTCATCTGATTTTTCCATATTTCTAAACTTATAATTAGCTTTCATAACATTCTACTCCAAAGCTTTTTTATAAACTTCAGGATAATCTGTACGCAAAGAAATAACCGGATTCCAAAACCACCCATGAATATCCCAAATTAATGCTAAACTATAATCTCTTATAATAATCTTCGCCATTTCTACAGCTTTATCAAGCTGATTAGACTCAGAATACCAGCTTACCAAAATATAATAACCTGCAGCTAAATCATTCAAAGCCCAATTATTAAATACTAACTGGCTATTAATAAAAGGATACCAACCCATAACTTTATAAGCTTTATCTTCAAAATTTGCATTCTGCACTTCCAATTGTATAGATAAATTTTCAGATTCTATTTTTGCAATTGAAATCCAATCCTGATGTTCTTTCAACATCTCTTCAATAATTAACGCAGCATTTTTTAAATTATTTTTATCATATTCCTGCCAAGCAGAAAATAAATAATCTTCAGTTGTAGTTTTTAAAATACAAATATTATCTTCAGATTTTCCATTTGATACATCCAAAACAATATTTTTTAAAACCTCTCCAGATCCTACAACAAAAGGATCATACCCAACTATCGCAAGAATTAAATAAGCATTACTAATAGCGCTAGTATAACAACGCGGACTATCCCATCCATGGCCAGTAGGAACATTAAAAGACGTAACATAAGGAATACCTATCATTTTTTCATTACTCTGCCCCAAATTAAAAACATTACTTATAACATCCATACTTTTTTGCTGATAACTTCTAGAAAGAATCGAATCTTTATTACTAAAATAGTTTGCAAGTCTAGTATAACTATTTGCCGCTTGCGCACTCCATTCTGCAGTTACGGTTGCTAATCGGCAAATATCTTTACGCCTATCTTCAACAACAAAATCAAACCCATTTACTAAAACTTTTTTACCATCCTGTTTGATATATTCAACACTTACCTTACATTTATTCTCAACAAAAGATATAAGTTTCTGCGCCAAACCTTTTTCAATTTTTTCTAAACCATCTACACCAAAAGCAGAAATTGCCCACAATTGTACATCAGTAGCAACAATTGTATCTACCCCCAACTTTCCAAATTCCCAAGATTTTTCAGAATACCCGCGGTTAAAATACCCTTTTTCTTTGTTATAAGCAACCCGTATAAGCCATTGATAAACTAAATCTCGGGAAATTTTATATTTATTATTTCCTGTAGCTTCAAATAACATATTCATTAAAGCCCACATATCAACATTATGCTCAGTAGAATAAATATGATACCAGGAAGGCGCATTCTCGTCCCAATAAACATTCTGGTCTTTAACACTATCTTTACCTAACGGCCCCATTCTTATTGCACCATAATTAATATCCTGAAGATCTTTATTTTGCAGAGATAAAACAAAATCTCCTATTTTACGCGCAAAATTTAAATATTTTTTATCATTAGTCCGGCAATAAATCTGATAAGCAGCAATTGCAATATGAATATTCGGGCCAGAATGCACAACCCATTCCATGCCTTTGCCATATGGCCTATTATTCGAAGCATCAACAGCATTAATAATTCCACCTAACCGCCAAATACCTTTTCTAGAAATATAATAATCAATAATTCTTTTTGCGCGATTAATCTCATTAATCTGCATAAAAGCCTGAGCAACAATAGCTGCATCATAAGTAAAACACCATTTAGAAAGCCGGTTATCCCCAACATGGCTATAAGGTAAACCTGTTTCGTTATTGGTATAACACACCAACCAATTCGCAAGTTTTCTAACGCTATTTTTTTTACTCTCTATATTTTCAACTTGGGCGTAAGAAAATTTAACACTTAAACAAAAAATAATTAGTATTAAAAAATATATTTTTTTCAACATCAATATTCCCATTTCCAATTTTTTATTTCCGGCATATCATCTCCAACTTCGCAAATATATTGTTTATGCTCTATCAATTTATCTCTTAACATTTGTTTTACATAACCTGCAGATGCTCCTAAATTTGGTAAACGATCAATCACATCACCAGCCAAATGAAACCGGTCCAACTGATTTAATACAGTCATATCAAACGGTGTAGTTGTTGTCCCTTCCTCCTTATATCCTCTAACATGCAGATTATCATGATTTTTACGACGATAAGTTAACCTATGAATCAACCAAGGATATCCATGAAAAGCAAAAATTATCGGTTTATCAGTTGTAAACATTGCATCAAAATCTTGATCGGATAAACCATGCGGATGCTCATTTGGCTGCTGCAAAGCCATTAGATCAACAACATTAATCACTCTGATTTTTAAATTTGGAAAATTCTTTCTTAAAATATCTACTGCCGCTAAAGTTTCTAAAGTCGGAACATCTCCTGCACAAGCCATAACTACATCTGGCTCGCTCCCTTTATCCGTACTTGCCCACTCCCAAATTCCCACACCTACAGTACAATGTTTTATTGCTGCATTCATATCCAGATATTGAAGTCCTGGATGCTTACCAGCAACAACAACATTCACATAATTACGGCTACGCAAACAATGATCTGTGACAGAAAGTAAAGTATTCACGTCCGGCGGAAGATAAACACGAATAATCTCTGATTTCTTATTAATAACATGGTCAATAAATCCAGGATCCTGATGTGAAAAACCATTATGATCCTGCCTCCACACATGTGAAGTTAACAAATAATTTAAAGAAGCTATTGGTTTTCTCCAAGGAATATGCCGAGTAACTTTAAGCCATTTAGCATGCTGGTTAAACATCGAATCAACTAAATGTATAAACGCTTCATAACAAGAAAAAAATCCATGACGTCCTGTTAATAAATATCCTTCCAACCATCCCTGGCAAAGATGTTCACTTAAAATTTCCATTACCCTGCCTTCGGCGGCTAAATGATCATCTTTCGCCAATCTCTCCGCCATCCAAACACGATTAGTCACATCTAAAACTGCATCCCAACGGTTAGAATTATTTTCATCAGGACTGAAAATACGGAAATTTTTTGTATCTTTATTGAGCTTTACAACATCACGCATAAACTGCCCCATCACTCGAGTAGATTCACCAGAAACTGTTCCTGGCTTTTCAAATTTAACCGCATAACTTTTAAAATCCGGCAGCTTCAAATCTTGTAAAAGCGATCCACCATTAGCATGTAAATTAGCACTCATTCTTTTTAAACCTTTTGGAGCAAGATTTTTCAACTCATCTTTTAATTTACCATCATCATTAAATAATTCTTGTGGCTTATAACTAAGCATCCAATCTTCTAAAATTTTTAAATGCAACGGTTCAGTATAAACTTCACTCAAAGGAACTTGATGTGATCGCCAAGAATCTTCTGTCTCTTTACCATCAACTTCTCTAGGCCCCGTCCAACCTTTAGGTGTACGTAAAACAATCATCGGCCATATTGGTCTCTTTACATCTTTAGATTTATTGGCGACTTCTTTTATTTTTTTAATATCATTTATTATTACTTCCATAGTTTTAGCCATAAGCTGATGTATTTTTTTAGGATCTTTGCCTTCTACAAAATAAGGTTTATACCCATATCCGCTCAACAAATTAGCTAACTCATCATCACTTATACGAGCTAATACCGTAGGATTAGCAATCTTATATCCGTTTAAATGCAAAATTGGCAGAACAACTCCATCTTTCTGGGGATTTAAAAATTTATTTGAATGCCAACTTGTAGCCAAAGCTCCCGTCTCTGCTTCCCCATCACCAACAACACAAGCAACAATCAAATCCGGATTATCAAAAGCAGCACCATAAGCATGCGCCAAAGAATAACCTAACTCTCCGCCTTCATGTATAGACCCAGGAATTTCTGGAGCAACATGGCTAGGGATTCCTCCAGGAAAAGAAAACTGTTTAAATAATTTTTTCATTCCAGATTCATCTTGTGAAACTTGAGAATAATATTCACTATATGTTCCTTCTAAGTAAGAATTCGCAACTATCGACGGACCACCATGCCCAGGTCCTATAACATAAATCATATTTAAATCATACTTTTTAATAATTCTATTCAAATGAACATAAATAAAATTTAAACCTGGAGTTGTTCCCCAATGACCTAACAATCTGCGTTTCACATGTTCTTTCTTTAATCCACCTTTTAGTAAAGGATTATCTAAAAGATAGATTTGACCAACAGATAAATAATTTGCTGCTCGCCAATAAGCATTAATCAACTCTAAATCTTTTTTATCTAAAACATCTTTTCTTTTTACAATTACCTTTTTAGATTTAGACATAATTACTCCTTTTTAATAAATTTAGCAATATCTTTAGTTTATAAAAACATTGTTTACGCACGAAAAATTATAGCCGTCTGCTGCGGTTTATGTCTCATTCTCGTGGCACGATAGATACTTTGTGCCACTTCATTCGACATAAATCCTTGCAGACATTAAGTAGTTATATATAATATGGCTAAATTTTTCTAACTGTGCTTTAAACAATGTTTTTATAAACTACTTTACTTTTAATATTATCCTCCAAGTTGGCAGAAATTCAAATAAAAAAACGGGATTGGAAGTATTTACCTCCGACCCCGTTTTTAAGGTTTTAAAAATTTATTTTATTTCAACTGATGCTTTATCATCAAATGGATTCGTCCTAATTGCAAAAGAAAATAAATATGGATAATCAGATTTTAAATGCGCCATATAACTCAACCACTCTGAAATAATCAATAAATAAGCTCTTTTAATATCATTAGACAGATGTTTAGCATCATTATCGCTCAAATTTTTAATATTCTTACGCGCAGCTAGTTCTTCAGTTAAATGAAACACTGCCCACAAAAGTGTCGAGAAATTTTCATGTTCAAGTAAATTTGGATTTTCAAGCAACCTTAATAAAAATTCTCTTTTTTCTACTAAAAAATTTTTTAATTTTTCTAAATCTGCTTTTTTAGGATCCATTTCACAATCATACTTTTTTAATCGTTTTCTTAGAGCTAAAAACTCTCGCTTAGACCAGTTATCATTAACTACTAACTGTTGCGCAATAAATTCGGATTTTTTATCAAAATTTGCCATACTCTTTAAAAGCACTTGACCTACTTCGCTGTAAAAAGTTCCAATAACCATATTTAATTTTTTTAATATATTTTTTTTATCTCTTAACTCCAATAACCGATGAAAAATAATAGCAACTAGTAAAAGTTCTACAAATATAAAAGAAATATCTCCAATTAAATAGACAAAAATATGATGTAAATCCCTAAAAATCAAATAGTGTATAAAATATCCTAAAAAAGATAAAAACAAAAAAACCACAGCTAAAACTACCTGCCAATTAAATAAAAATTTCATAATTTTTTTAATCATTTCTTCTCCTGCTTCATTTTATCTATTAACACTATTGACTGAGCTAAAGCCAAAGAAACATCAGCTAAAATATTTTCTATTCCAATACGATCAACAATTCCAGCCTTATTTAAAACTCTAAAAACACGTGAATTCACACCTGCAAAAATAATTTTCACCTTATCTGCCTCTGAAGATTTAATCAGCCCTTCTAAAGCACTCACAGCTGTAGCATCAACCGAAGGAACTGCACTCATCCTTAAAATTAAAACTTGTGGCATTTTTTTAATCGATTTTATGGTATCTCTAAATTTATCCACCGCTCCAAAGAAAAATGGGCCATTAATTTCAAAAATTTCTACTCCCTCTGGAACTCCCTGATATTCCTGTGGACGATCTGAACCAGGCTCATCTACAACTTCAATGTGCATAATATCTGACATACGATGCATAAATAAAAACGCCGCTAAAACAACACCAACCTCTATTGCTACAGTCAAATCTACTAGAACAGTTAACCCAAAAGTTAAAACTAAAACTAACACATCACTCCTAGGACTTCTTAATAATTTTTTAAATAGTTTCCATTCACTCATCGTATAAGCAACAATAATTAGAATACCAGCTAATGTCGGCATTGGAATTAATCCGGCCCATTTACCACAAAAAAGAAAAATTAACAGAACAACAATCGCATGTATAACACCAGCAATCGGAGTTTTTCCTCCATTTTTAATATTTGTTGCTGTACGCGCAATTGCCCCAGTTGCAGGAATACCATTAAAAAACGGGACAACCAAATTGGCAATTCCTTGTGCAATCAGCTCCATATTAGAACGATGCCGAGTTCCCATCATACCGTCAGCAACAACAGCAGATAAAAGCGACTCGATACCTGCTAAAAGTGCAATCGTAAACGCAGGTGAAACTAATTGCATCACAGAATTAAGATTAATATATGGTAACTGTGGCATTGGAAATTGATTTGGCACCTGACCAAACCGGCTAGCAATAGTATCTACTGGTAAATGTAATAACTGAACTAAAACAGTAGTTACAATAATCGCAATAATCGTTCCTGGAACTCTTTTCGTAATTTTAGGCCAAAAAATTATTATCAATATAGTTACCAACCCTAAACCTATAGAATAAAAATTAGCTGTCGGCATACACTTAAAATACTCTATCCATTTATCTACAAAATGCGCGGGAATTTTTGCCATTGTAAGCCCAAAAAAATCACGGATTTGAGTCGTAAAAATTACTAAAGCAATTCCACTTGTAAATCCAACCGTCACAGGATAAGGAATATATTTAATAACATCTCCCATGCGCATCAACCCCATGATAATTAAAAATACTCCAGCCATTAAAGTGGCAACTGCTAACCCTTGATACCCATACTGCTGCACAATTCCAAAAACAATTATGATAAATGCTCCCGTAGGCCCACCAATCTGCACACGACTCCCAGAAAAAACGGAAATCAGCAAACCTGCAACAAAAGCAGTCAACAATCCCTGCTCCGGCTTAACCCCAGAAGCAATAGCAAAAGCAATGGATAAAGGAAGCGCAACAACACCAACAATTAATCCTGCAATCAAATCTTGAAAAAATTGTTTTTTAGTATATCCTTCTTTTAAAACTGTAATAAGCTTCGGTTCAAATATTTTATTTTTCATTTGTGCCTGACTAAACCAAAAATAAAAAACCCATCTTGCGATGAGTCTTATTAAAGGCTCTTAAGTTATAAATAAATAATTTATCAATATAATTATTATACACCTACAAAACTTCTTTTTCCATCAAAAAATCATCCATCACAAAACCTTGCCCAATATCTTTTACCACACTACCAATCTTTTTAAACCCAATTTTTTCATAAGCTAAAATTGAATTAATATTATTCTTATTAACTGTTAAAGTAATTTTTTTACAACTGTTTTGTTTAGCTAAGTTTTTAACAAAATATAACGTTTGTTTACCGTAACCTTTCCCGCGATCATTCAACTTAATATAAATTTTACTTAAAAATAATTCTTTATCACTTTTTTTGGGCAAAACAGCTAAATACCCTATATAATCAAACTCATTACTGATCAAATAATATAAATATCCTTCTTGTATTTGTTGTGTTATTGCTAAAGCAGATTGAAAATTTGCCAACATATATTCAACCTGTTGTAACCCTATTATAGATATATAATGTTCTTGCCAAATCTCAAAAGCTAAAGCTTCAACTTTTCTTATAGCGTCTTCAGTTAATACTAATTCTACAGCAAATTTATTTACATTAGCCATCTACTTATTTGTTAAAACTACAAAACTACTATGATTATCTAAGATCCATTGATAAAAAGGTTTTACTTGAATAAAAGATTCTTTACTTAATTCACCTTTCAAAGTATCTATCCATTTTGGCACCATCACTAACCAAAAATCCGTAGTAAATCCATGAGACCGATATGTAGAAAAAACCCAAATTACAGTATCCACAAATACATCTGGGATATAATTATCAAAAATTGAACACATAAACTTTGCATGATTATAATTATTATTCTCCATCATCGGAATATTCTGTTGTCCTCCGATTAACTTAAAGATTTCGGAAACAGAATTTAACTTTGAATTCATAATCCCCACATTAGAATTAATCTTATCCTGATATTCTTTTATTGCAGATTTAGCAGGTTTACTTAACATACTAGCACTTTTTATTAAATCTTCTCTATTCATTCTATTTATTTTTTAAGATACAACTCTAAACTTTCTAAAGAATTTATAAATGTAGTTTTATCAAATTCTTGAGTAATTTTTTCAGCACCTAGCTTAAAAGCCTGCCCTCCAAAAATAACTGGAATATCTACATACAAAATTCTTAAATTTTTAATAATCGCTTTAAATTCAGAAATATTATAAAACATTGTCACAGATAACCCAATTAATTTAGGTTTAACATGGTCTATCATGGACATAAGATCTAAAAGTGGAGTATTTGCACCTAAAAAACTAACATCCCATCCATTTAATTCCATAACATCAGAAACTATTTTAGCGCCAATATGGTGATATTCGTTTCCCACACAAGCAACAATCGCTTTTTTACTAGTTAAAAATTTTTTTGAAGAAACAATAGGATAAATTTTCGCTAATAAAGTATCAGTAATGCCCGTAGCCATATGTTCAATCGCTACAGAAACTTTATTTGCCTGCCATAAATCACCGACCGCATAAAGTGATTTTTGTATCAAATGAACATAAATTTCTTGTATTGATAACCCAGAAAAAATAAGCTTATCCACAATTTCAAAACAATCTTGTTTTTTTCCTTTAAGCAAAGACCTTAAATAATCACTATAAACTTTTTCAGGTATTATCATTTTTCCTAACTGGATACTTTCCACAACAAAACTTTTCCCCTTCAGGGCAATATTTTAAAGCTTCACATTTGGCACCAATTTCAGCAAATACTTCTGGAAGCTTTTCCCTACAAATTTCCAACATTTTATTAGCAAGAGCTCGAATCTCCCATTGCGCACGTGTACAACAACGAAGTTCAAAAAAATGAATAAGCTCGCGACAATTCATTGTCACAACTATTTTTGTTTCACTCGCCTGAGGTAAAATAAATCGAGCATCCTCATTTGCCTTTTCCCCTTTAACACCTTTTTCCTTAAGGATATCCAACATTGAATTATAATTTTTTTGAATTAACTCCATAGTTTCTAAAAATATTTTCTTTAAATTTTCATCTTCTTTCATAACTGGCGGAATAATATAATCAAAATCATCAGCTTTAACATATCTTTGACTTTGCTGTGAATAAGAAGCAATTCGATGCCTTACAAGTTGATGCGTAAGCGCCCGCGAAACTCCTGCAATGGCAAAAGTAAACTTTACATGCTCAAGTGGACTTTCATGCCCAGAACTAACGATTTTCTTAATAAATTCTGCTTTTTTCGCATCATCAACTAAACTTTGTTCAAATATATCACCAGCAAAACTATCAGAATAACATTGCCGACACGCTGCAAAAATAATGGATAAAGCATTTTGTGAAACATCGAGTAATTTTACATTTAGCCTTGCAAAAGCCATGGAATTTCCTTTTTTAAATATTATTATAATGCGCAATAGAACGGTAAATCTTAAACTCCTGGTCTAAAAATAAAACTTCTACTGCAACTCTCCCTAAAACAGACTTATAACATATAGCAATACTATTAACACTAAAATAAAAATCAATCAACTCAAATTTTAAATCCAAAGCAATTGATAACGCTTTGTTAAAATATTTCCTTAAATCGTTTCTTCCTATAATTGTACCATCCTCTAATCCCAACAATTTCACAGCAATTGGAGTCGTATGTTCAATTTCAAAAGAATAATGAGATAAAATACGCTCAACATCATGTTCATTCCACGCATCTATCCATTCATTTACAATTTGAGCAGCTTTTTCTTTAGTTAAAATAAATTTTTGCTTCATCATATGCTTGGGTCCATCATTTTGCCCATAAATAAAATACTGCTTGTACGTTTATCTCGAATTAAAAAGATAAAAGGATGATCCGCACGAAACACTGGAATAGGATCATTATTCATAAAAGGCGATGCTGTCGCCCTCATCATAACTACCGCAGTTGCAGCAGCAGCTTCAGTTCCCTCTTCTTCTACGTCTACAAACGCTTTATGAATTACTGCACTAATATATAATTTATCTTCTTTTTTAACTGTCATTGCATAAAAATCTGCTAATTCTGGATCAAAAGCATCAGAAATACCTAAAGATTTTAAATTTTCACCTAAACTAAACTGTTGTTCCAATCGAAACTTAGGTAAAAAAACTTCTACTTTCTTAGTAGATATATTTACTAACCAGTTTTCTAAATTCTCAACTTTCAACATTTTTTCAATATCTGCTATGGAGTTATTCTTTTTAGGTAAAATAACAACCATTGATAAGTCATTACCAGAATAATCCATTTCCAACACCTGTAGATCATTATTTTCCATATATCCAAAACTTTCAGTTTTATTCATTAAAGGAACTAAAACTTTTTTGTCAGAAGTAATAAAAAAATCTTGAGCTTGTGTATCTGTCTTATTAAAAAATTCCGCCCACTTGCCTTTAAAATAAATCGCATTTACTAAAACTAATCTAGTTAATTCGTTTAATACACCTTTAGATAATAAATCTCTTATTTTTTCATGTGTTTTATCTTCTACCCAACGATTAATTTGTAACCGAACAGCTTCATTATTTTTTTTATAGTCTACTTTATAAAATAACCCGCCATAATAATCATCAATAGTTTTAAGAAAATCTTTTTTAAATTCACAATCCTCCTGCGCCCATAATGAATTTGCTATTTCCAATTGATAATTTTTTCCTTCTACATTCCCTAAAGTTTTACTTAATTGCAAATATGACTGATGTAATAAATTAGAATCAAGATTAAACCCTAAAACTTCTTTCATTTGTTTTGCTGTATTGCTTCTAGCTCCAACATAAGTCATTGCTAAAGCAGTTGAAATACTATAAGGAGAAAAAAATAAATTTCCTAACGGCTTCTCATTACTTAATTGTTCATAAATCTTACAGGCAAAAGAATTATTGCCGTCTACTAAAGCATTAAGATTACCGTCTTGAGCAAAAACGCTAGTAACTAACAAAAAACAAACTAAAAACATCAAAATAACTTTATTCATATTTTTTCCCCTAAAATTTTTTGTATAACTACATATCCAACCATCAACCCAAACATTCCGCTCATATATGCAATGGTTCCTATTGGATTTCTTTCTCTTCCACGCTTAAAAGTTTCTTTTTCTTTATTAACAGCTACTGAAGATTTTAAAGGCAATTGCTCTGAATAAACACATTCTATTCCAGAACTAATATTTCTTTTTTTAAGCCGCTTTCTTAATCTTCTTGCTAAAGCACAATTTTTAGTTTCACTGATATCTCCAATTCGTATAGAAAACGGATCGGTTTTAGCCGCTGCGCCCATTGAAGAAATAATCGTAATATTTTTTTCAACGCAATACGCAAGCAATTCTGTTTTAGGATTTAAACTATCTATGGCATCAACTACTATATCAACATTACAATCTAAAATTTTATTTAAATTATCAATACAAGCAAAATCATTATAAACCACAACTTTACATTCAGGATTAATTTCTAAAATTCTAGCTTTCGCTAATTCTACTTTCGGTTTCCCTAAATCTGTCTCTAAGGCCAATAACTGACGATTAAAATTACTCTCTTTTACTTCGTCAAAATCAACTAAAATAAATTCACCAATTCCAGA
The DNA here is from genome assembly GCA_964421615.1 of uncultured Planctomycetales bacterium. Taxonomy (GTDB): domain Bacteria; phylum Omnitrophota; class Gorgyraeia; order Gygaellales; family Profunditerraquicolaceae; genus CAYQXW01. The sequence continues at coordinate 1,072 of CAYQXW010000012.1, read as the reverse complement.
TCTAACCATAGATTCAAGCGCAAACGAACCCACCGCTCCCAAACCAAAAATAGCTACTTTTGATTTTTTTAGCTTGCTTAACTGCTTTGTTCCCAATAATTGCTCAACTCTAACAAATCTATCACTCATACACTTAAAAAAATTTTCTTTCCATTATAAAAAGAAAAGTCCCTAACTTCTTGTTCTGTTTTTTTTAAAATTTGCGCAGCTTTTTTAATTACAAAATCCAAATTCTTCGGTTCATTTAAACCATCACAAGAAAATGGGAGAATATCTGGGCTATCTGTTTCCAAAACTATTTTTTCTATCGGTAAAGTCTGTAATGATTTTACAGCTTTTTCATTTCGAGGATAAGTTATAGACCCAGAAAAAGAAATTACCAATCCATACCCAAGTATTTGGTCCAAATATTCAACTCCGCCAGAATATGAATGAACTATTCCTTTTAAACTTTCTTGTTTTCTTGCTTCTAAAATTCTAATCAAAATATCCCAGGCTTTGCGACAATGAATAGAAACAGCACGTTTATATTTAATCGCTAAATCCAATTGTTTTTCAAAAAAATTTATCTGCTGTAACTGATTATAATTTTTAATAGCAAAATCCAACCCAATTTCACCAACTGCACAGTTATTTATAACAATTAAATCTTCTAATTTTTTTAACCAATCATTACTACATTTATCTATATACCAAGGGTGCACACCTAAAGACGAAATTATAAAATCTGAATATCTTTCTTTTATTTTTAAAACTTTTTCCCAATCATCTTCATTTGTTCCACAACAAACAGCTTTTTGTATCCCAAATTGTTTTGCTCTCAGGATTATTTCATCAAGTTTTGATTCAAACCGATTATCCTGTAAATGCGTATGAACATCTATCATAAATCTTTTTTATGTTTTTGCTTGTTTATAAGTTCACTTTCCCTAACTACTTTTAAAAAATTCTGATAATCTAACGGCTGTTCTATATATCTAACCTGGTCTTTTAAAAACAATTCTGCGTTCTTATTGACTAAGTTTGTAAAAGAATATATAAATACTGGAACAGTATCAAACTCTTCATACCT
>CAYQXW010000011.1:0-17728 GCA_964421615.1 uncultured Planctomycetales bacterium | reverse complement strand
GCAAACTTTCCGGTTCCGATAAATAAACGATTACTTATAATTTTTCCGCCTATAATTAAATTGTCCGACATATCATCCTCCAGAAACAAAGCTTACAATTTCCAAATTATCACCCTCTTTTAGAAAAACATTTTGCCATTCGTTTTTAGGAATAATTTTAAAATTATGCTCAATAACTAAGCTTTGCGCACAAAAATTATTTCCTTTTACAAACTCTTCAATACTAACAGAACATTCTATCAATTTAATTCTTCCATTAACTTTTATTTCCACTTTAACCTCCCTATAACAAAGCTCATATGAATAAAATTTTAGTTAGTTTCAATGAGCTAGGATTAGCTTTCTACACAATAAAAAAAATCGGTTCTTATGCCAAACATAAGAACCGATTCCTCTTTTCCTACGCTGGCATTATCCAGATCAGGTTAAAGGGTAATCCGCTTGATACGCGAAACTCTCAGGCCGCATATACGACCTCCCCAACTAATTATTTATATTACAACTATTTTTTATTAAGTCAATTTACAAATTTATTTAGGAATTATAAAATAAAACTTTGCACCCATTCCTTCAACGCTCTCAACTCCAACCACACCGGAATGTAATTCAATAATATGTTTTACAATAGATAATCCTAAGCCTGTTCCACCCACTTCACGAGACCGCGCTTTATCTACACGATAAAAACGCTCAAAAATTCGATTAATATCTTCAGATGGAATACCCACTCCAGAATCTTCAACCACAATCTTTACATGAGACTTTAAATCTTCAGAATAAATTTTAACCTTACCATCTTTTTTATTGAATTTAATAGCATTATCAATTAAATTAGTAAAAACTTGTTCCATTTTATGACTATCAACAGCTAAAACAAGATCTTCATCTAAAGAATTCACAATTTTAACACTACTATTTTTTGCTGTAACTTTAAAACCAGAAACAACTTTATTCACGAGAAGTTTTATATTATTTTTAGCAGTTACTAATTTTACCACTTTTGATTCCAGATAAGACAAATCCAACAAATCATTAATAAGATTATTTAATCTAACAGTATGTTCGTTAATAATCTGTAAGAAATATTTAGCATTCTCTTTATCATCTAAAGCTCCTTCTAACAAAGTCTCTACAAATCCTTTAATAGAAGTTAATGGTGTTTTTAGCTCATGAGAAACATTCGCCACAAAATCTTTTCTTACTGTTTCTAATTTTCTTATCTCAGTTATATCGTGAATTACCAGCAAACAACCTTTAATCAGCCCTTGCTCAAAAATTGGAGCAGCATTAATCTGGAATATCTTATTCACCGGCCAAACAATAGAAAGCTCATTTTGCAATAACTGCCCTTTTTCTAAAACCATATTTATAATTTCGGCCAAAGCGTTATTCGCAATAACTTCCAAAAACAGTTTACCGACCACATTATCCTTATTAATACTGAATATTTTTTCAGCGGCACTATTAATTGTTACAATTTGAGTTTTGTAATCGATAACAATTATTCCTTCAACCATACTTTGAAAAATATTTTTAAGCTGTTCATTCTGAAACTCAACCTGACGAATTTTTTCTTCAATGCTAGAGGACATATTATTTAAAGTTAAAGTCAGCTGCCCAAGTTCATCATCGCTATGCTGATGCACTCTATAACTAAAATCACCAATAGCAATTTTTTTAGAAGCATAAATCAATTTCTTTATTGGTCCTACAATTGATTTTGATAAAACAGAAACTAAAACCGCTGCTAAACCAAAAGCAAAAAACAAACTAAAAATTATTGTCTTTTTTGTATCCCACAAAATTTCATCAACTCTCTTTAAAGGTAAAGCTACTCGTACAACACCCAAAACTTCCTGGCTTTTTGCAATAGGAATAGCGACATAAAGCATATTTATTTTTAAACTTTCAGAATACCGGATTTCCTGCGCTATATTTTTACTTAAAGCAGACCTTACTTCTGGCCTCAACGCATGATTTTCCATATTAAAAACTTCTTCTTTGTTTTTTTCTGAATCAGCTAAAACTTTTCCAGTTGCATCAATAATTGTAATTCTTAAATTAATTTTAGCCGCAAGATTTTTAATTAAGCTAGATAAGGATTCATAATTTTGAGCACTAAGAAAGTTTTGTGATATTTGGTTTTCTATAAGATGAGACTGATTTACCAAGGAAAGTTTGATATCTTCCAAAGCATTTTCTTCTAATTTTTTACCAAGAGTAAAAAAAATAAAACTCAAAGGAATGAGAATTACTAAAAGATAGGAAAAAATTAATTTAGATTTGAAACCTTTTAATTTAAACATTATTCCTGCTCAAACCGATAACCGTAATTTTTTACAGTTAAAATATATTTACTAGCAGTTTTTAATTTCTTACGTAAAGTGCGAATGTGCACATCTACTGTCCGAGTTAATATTTCAGAAGCCTTATCATATCCCCAGATAGTATCTAAAAGATAATCTCGAGACAAAACTCTGCCATGTGCATTAATCAAAGTCTTTAACAACTCAAACTCTTTAGCTGTCAGATCCAATTCTTTACCAGCAACAAAAACTTTTATCTTTGAAAAATCAATCAGCAAATCTTTGAATTTAAAAAGATCTTCTGTTTTAAATTTATCTTGGGATCTTCTCAATACCGCTTTAATCCGAGCAATCAACTCTCTAGGACTAAAAGGTTTAGTAATATAATCATCAGCACCTAATTCTAAACCTATAACTTTATCAGTCTCTTGCGACTTAGCTGTAAGCATAATGACTGGAATCTCAGAAGTTTTATCATTTTTCTTTAAGCTTTTACAAACTTCAAAACCATCAATTTCAGGAAGCATCAAATCCAACAAAATCAAATTCGGATGTTCTTTTATCACTAAATCTAAAGCATCTTTTCCATCAAAACTAACAACAGTACGAAAACCTTCTTTTTTAAGATTATAATCTAACAGTTTAACAATATCTTTTTCATCATCAACTATTAATATTTTTTCTTTCATAAAACTATTTTGATTTTATCGCCAAAACCTTTATAAAATCAGCGGCATCTTCAATTTTATCAGTTACACCTTCCAAATATTCAGCCAGCTGATAAGTCAACAACAAACTAGTCGGTTCAAGCTTTGCATGAATAATCGACTCAATCAAAGCTTTCTTTTGATCATCAGCTTCATGCTCAATCTTGGCAACATCTTCACAATCAATCAAAGCTTTTTTCAAATCATTAGTAAGTATCGCATTAATACCTTCTTTTAATTTAGCGATTGATGTAAAAATCAAATCTGTAGCTTTAGAAATATTATCATAAACTTCAGTTGGTAATTTATTTTCAATAAAACCAACTAATCGAGCAGAACCATTAGTCCAATCAGCGATTTTATCTAAAGTTTTAACAAAATGCAGCATATCTGCCCTATCTGGAGGAAGCAATAACCCTTCTGAAAGTTGGTTGACCATTTTAGATCTCAAAATATCCGCTTCATGCTCACTCTGCCTTACCTTATCGATCATCTCTAATTTAGTTTTCTGGTCTCCTTTGATAAAAGCATTTACTACCTCAGCAAAATAACTTACTGTTCTATAAGTCTCTTCAACATGTTTTTGAGCATCATTCAAAATAGATTTTTCTTCTGCCATTCCAAGCCATCCTAAAATATTTCCAATCTCTCTCATAAACTGCCTCCTTCTAAATCTTTACAAAAAAAGTAATTATTTTTAATAAAATAAAACTCATTATTCCCGATACAAATGGAGTTGCTAACCAACAAAAAATAATATCTTTCATAATTCTCATATTCAGAACTTTAACACCTTTAACTAAACCAACGCCACAAATTGCTCCAACAATGGAATGACTTGTCGAAACAGGAATCCCGATAACTGTATAAACATGAACATTTAAAGCACTAGCCAACTGCGCAGAAAATGCCATAAGAGGTAGAAGGTGAGTTATTTCTGAACCTATTGTTTCAATAACTTTATATCCCCATGTCAAAATACCAACAACAATTGCAATTCCTCCCAACAAAATACTTACCTTCGGAGTTAAAATTCCAGCCCCTACAATTACGCCGGTAGCATTGGCTACATCATTAGCTCCCCAAGTATAAGCAACATAACAACCGCTAACAATAATCAAAAAACTTAGAACAAATTTACTCCACTTTCGGGGAACAATACGATAAAAGATATTTTTCATAAGAAGAAAAATTAAAAATCCAAGAATAGCTGCACCTACTGGAGTAAAAATCCAACAAACAAAAATATCAACCAGTTTTACCCACTTTACCGGAGCACCTATCGCTAAACCCGCACCAGCAACTGCACCAACAATAGAATGGCTTGTAGAAATAGGCATCTTCCAAAAAGTTGCTAAAATAACCCAAACACAAGCTGAAAAACTAGCAATCAACGCTACATATAAAGCCAGCTGTTTATTTAACTCATTCAAAGGAACAATTCCTTTACCAATTGTTGCAGTCACATAACTACCTTGCAACAATGCTCCCAATAAACCAAAAACAGCAATAAGAATTATCCCCTGTTTTAAGTTTATAACCTTTGACCCAACAGCTGTTCCTAACGAATTAGCAGCATCATTAGCTCCAATTGACCAACCTACAGCCAAACTCATAATTAACGTAAATATTATTAAAATTAAACTCAATTTTTATCCTATCTTTTAACTACTGTTTTTTTGCTTACGCAAAAAAACCATCAAAAGCGCAATAGCTGCTGGAGTAACTCCAGAAATTCTCGAAGCTTGGCCCAAATTAACAGGCTTAAATTTCTTAAGCTTATCTTTGATCTCCCTCGATAATCCAGATATTAAAGAAAAATCAAGATCCAAAGGAATTTTAATCTTTTCTATATTCTTAAATCTTTCAACTTCCGTCAGCTGCCTATCTATAAATCCACTATATTTTACCTCAATTTCTATTTGTTGGCTAACGCTTTCTGGTAAATCTAGATTTATATCCGCTAGCTCTTTAAGAAATTTAAAATCTATTTGTGGGCGACGTAAAAGTTCATCCAAAGCAACCCTTTTTCGTAACCCCACAGTTTGAATATCTTCCAATTTTTTATTAATTTCTTCACTCGGCTTTATTGAATTATTTTTCAAGAATTCAATTCCGGATTGAATTAATTTTTTCTTATTCTCTAAAGCATCCAAATCTGCTTGAGAAACCAAACCTAAATCAAAACCTTTTTTAGTTAATCTTAAATCGGCATTATCTTCTCTAACAATTAACCTATATTCTACTCGAGAAGTAAACATACGATAAGGCTCCTGAGTACCTTTAGTCGTTAAATCATCAATAAGAACACCAATATAACTAGATGCCCTATCTAATATAAACGCTTCTCTATCTTGCACTTTTAACGCTGCATTAATTCCAGCAATCAAACCTTGCGCACCAGCTTCTTCATAACCAGTCGTACCATTAAGCTGACCAGCAATAAATAAATTAGAAATCAACTTGGTCTCTAAAGTAGGATATAACTGTGTTGGTTCAATAATTGTATGTTCAATGCCATAACCAAATTGAATAACTTTTACATCCTCCAAACCAGCTATAGAATGTAAAATATCTAACTGCACCTCTTGAGGAAAACTTGTAGATACGCCATTAGGATAGACCCAATCAGTATCCAAACCTTCTGGTTCTAAAAAAACCTGATGCCGCTCTTTATCTGCAAATTTAACAATTTTATCTTCAATAGAAGGACAATACCTTACTCCTGTAGCTTTAATTACTCCCGCATACATCGGAGATTTATCTAAATTATCTAGAATAATTTTATGGGTTTTAGGATTTGTATAAGTAATATGACAAGGAACTTGTTTCTGTTTAATTTCTTTTGTTTTAAATGAAAACGGTCTTGGTGGATTATCACCATCTTGAATTATAAGATTAGAATAATTAATTGTATTTTTATCAATACGCGGACAAGTTCCAGTTTTAAAACGCAACAACGTCAAACCAGAATCTTTCAAGCTATGAGATAATTCAATTGCCGCCTGTTCCCCTACACGCCCTCCTGGATGATGCGTTAATCCCACATGAATCAGTCCGTCTAAAAAAGTTCCAGAACACACCACAACAGATTTAGCTAAAAATTGTTCATTTTTATCTGTCCCAACCCCAACAACTTTCTGGTCTTGAATTAATAATTTTGTTACTTGAGCTGCTTTGACTGTAAGATTATTTTGTGAAAGCACAACTGCTCTCATATAATCATTATAAATTTTACGGTCAATCTGTGCGCGAGAAGATTGCACAGCTGGCCCCTTAGATGCATTTAAAATACGAAACTGTATGCCACACGCATCTGCAGCTAAAGCCATCTGACCGCCCAACGCATCAATCTCTTTAACCAGTTGCCCCTTGCCCACTCCGCCAATAGCCGGATTACAACTCATATGGCCAATGGTCTCTAAATCAAAAGTAAACATTAAAACAGAACAACCCATGCGAGCAGCAGCTAACCCTGCTTCAATACCCGCATGTCCTGCACCAATTATTATTACATCATAATTATTCATAATATTAGAATTATACTACTTCGACGCTAATTTTACAAGCAAAGGTAAGATTTCATGAGCAGCTAATTGCCCTAAAGATCCAAGATGTGCAGTTTTTTCAGAAAAACTCATAGACCCATCCGGTTTAATTCCAGATCCAGATAAAAGAATTACTCCAGGATTGTCATTAGAAACCAAACAAACTATAAAATTGTTAAAATCAAGATTCGTAAATAGTGTTTTAAAAAAATATTTATCTAAATTTTCAATACAAGATTTATTTTTTTCTTCATCTTTTAAATTTAATTTTTCGTCAATGCAATTTATATTAGCCAATAATAAATTATACTCATTATTCAACGGTTCAATAAACGATTTTGCTAACAATGCATAATCGATATCTACATGCCCAGTCATTTCAGGAATGTTTAGTTTCTGCATGCCAAAAATATCCATTAAATAATCATCATCGTGATTTTGAAAGAAACAAACAGGATTTACTTGTTCATACTCCTGTTTTAATGAATTCATTCTTTCACGTTTATCTAAAAAAGATGAAAAAACCATTCCATCAACTAATGGTTTATTTAAAAGTAACCTCTGATTATTAACTGCACTATTTTCTATAACTTTATTAGCTTTTTTAGTAAATTCTTCAAGCAATTTACTGATATAATCCGCATTAGAATTACGGAATAATCCACAGCGCACCCCTTTAAAGATAATAACAGCCTCTTTATTATCAATAAGCTTTAATTCAAATGTAGCATCCAGAAGAATTATCTTTAAATTTAGTTCTTCAATTAAAATTTTTAATTCGTTTTCAGCAACTTCTTCTTTGGAAGAAAAGCTAATCAAACTCGCTAAATTACCGTCAACAAAATCCATTCCGGATTCTAAAATTTTAGAAGCAATTAAATTTTTTTCTGATGGCTCGATTAAAAAATCAATAATAGGAATTTTTTTTTGAGGAGAAGGTGAAACTAAAACACCAAGCTGTCCGCGCTGAGAAAGTTTATCTAAATTAAAAGTTAATGCTGACTCTAAAACAGTCTTATCATGAAAATGGCCTATCTCAACATTTGATAGGCCATTTATTACTATATAAATTATTTTTTTCAATTTAACACTTAGAGAATCCACAAGCATGACATTTTACACATCCTTCTTCATGACGTAATGCTCCTCCACAATCAGGACAAACACCTACAATTTCTCCGCCCTGTGTTGCCACAACATTTTCTAACTGCATTTCATCATGATGCGCATGTTTCATTGCTTTACTTTTGTCTGCCTGAACAGCTGGATTAAGATGCTGCTGTTGCGCATGTAAATTATTCTGATCATTAATCAATCTTCTTTCAATAACTCTTGCTATAGCATCTGCACAAGAAAATATTCTCTGACCTTTTTCCCAAGAAGGAGACGGACATCTAATATTTCTCAACTGCTCAATAATAGATTTAACTTCTACCCCTGAACGAAACGCCAAAGATACTAGTCGACCGACAGCTTCCAACTGAGATCCTGCACATCCGCCGGCTTTTCCCATTTGAGTAAAAAGTTCAAAAGGTTTATTCTCTTCATCGCTATTTATAGTTACATATAAATTTCCACAACCAGTTGCGACTTTTGTTGTCGTTCCATAAACTACTTCTGGTCTTGGACGAGGAGCAATTTTGCCTGGCTCAACTTTAGATTCTTGTATCGCCGGTGCTGCAGGTTGCTTTGCTTTATTTATATTTAAAACTTGTTCTTCTCTACTGCCATCACGATAAACTGTAATTCCCTTACATCCTAATTCATAAGATAATAAATAAGCTTTACGTACATCTTCTTCCGTTGCATCGTGTGGGAAATTAATAGTTTTAGAAACCGCATTATGAATATATTTCTGAAACGCAGCCTGCATTTTTACATGCCATTCAGGAGCGATATCATGAGCAGTAACAAATATCTTTTTAATATCTGCTGGAATATTATCTATATGCTGGATAGTGCCGGCTTCAGCAATTTTTTCCATTAATTCGCGAGAATAAAAACCTCTTTCCTTTGCTATTTCCTCAAATAATGGATCAACTTCAACTAATTTATCATGATCCATAACATTACGATAATAAACAATAGCAAACAAAGGCTCAATACCTGAAGAACAAGGCCCTGCAATAATGCTAATGGTCCCTGTAGGCGCAATCGTAGTTAAAGTAGCATTGCGTACCTTAATATTCTTTTGATCCCAAGTACTGCCCTTATATGCAGGAAATGTTCCTTTTTCACGAGCTAATTCTTGAGATTTTTTTAATGATTCTTCAAGAATAAAACCCATAACTCTTTCACCTAAAACAACTGCCTCTTCAGAATTATAAGCAATTCCTAATCTAATCAATAAAGTTGACCAACCCATGACACCTAAACCAATTTTACGGGTAGATTTAGTTGCTTTTTCAATTTCTGGAATTGGGAATTTATTTACATCAATAAGATTATCTAGAAAATGTACTGCTAAATGCGTAACTTCTTTTAACTTATCCCAATTTATTTCATATTTATAACCGATTTTTTTATAAAGCCTTGCTAAATTAATTGAACCTAAATCACAGCTTTCATAAGGAAGCAAAGGTTGCTCTCCACATGGATTAGTACTTTCCATCATTCCTAATCTAGGAGTAGGATTATCAATATTAATTTTATCAATAAAAATTATACCTGGTTCCCCATTTTTATGCGCTTGCTTAACAATCAAATCAAAAACTTTCTTTGAATCTAACTTACAAACAGGCTGAGTAGTATGAGGATCTATAACTTCATACTCTTCCTTATTTTTTAAATGACGCATAAAATCATCTGTAATCGCAACAGAGATATTAAAATTATTTATTTCCTTGTTATTTTCTTTACATATAATAAATTCCATAATATCCGGATGGTCAACTCGTAAAATACCCATATTCGCGCCACGGCGAGTACCACCTTGTTTTACAGCTTCAGTAGCTGAATCGTATACCTTCATAAAAGATACTGGTCCAGAAGCAACACCGCCTGTTGTTTTTACAACAGCATTTTTTGGCCTGATTCTTGAAAAAGAAAATCCAGTACCACCACCAGATTTATGAATCATCGCAGTAGCTTTAAGTGTTTCAAAAATAGAATCCATAGAATCGGAAATTGGCAAAGTAAAACAAGCACTAAGCTGTCCTAAATCTTTTCCAGCATTCATCAGACATGGAGAATTCGGAACGAATTCTAAAGAAGTCATTGCTTGATAAAATTTTTCTTCAGTTACTGATATTTCAGCATCAGTTTTTTTATATTCTTTATCCGCAATAGCAATAGCCCGGGCAACTCGACGAAACATCTCTTCTGCAGTTTCAATAACTTTACCGTGTTGATCCCTCTTCAAGTATCTTCTCTCTAAAACTTTTAAAGCATTCTCTGAAAGCGCTAACGGCATTTCCCCCTCCTATTCGGATTTTCAATATTAAAATTTAATAAAATTAGTTTAATGCAAAATAGATACTGTGTCAATAAAAAAATACAATATATTGTATTTTTAGACGACAAAATACTATATATTGTGTTTTTAATTTAACTTTTTAAAAGAAACGTTTTTTATTTTATTGCTTGGCAAGAATCTCTTACTACAAGTTCCGTAGGCAAAATTACTTTTTTTGCAGGTAAATTTTTATCACTATCCATCAATAATTTTAAAGCTTTAACAGAATCTTGAGCCATTTTTATCAAAGGCTGTCTTACCGTTGTCAATGAAACTTGACCATACAAACCAGAAGGATTATCATCAAAACCAATGATAGATAATTCCTGCGGAATTTTTATTCCTAATTCAGAAGCAACATTCATTACCTCTAATGCCATAGAATCAGATGCAACAAAAATAGCAGTCGGCTTATCATCCATCTTCAAAAGCTTTTCAGCAGCAATTCGAGCTTGTCCTCGAGAATAATCAGTATTAATGATATATTTCTCTTGCAGAAGATTAGCTTTTTTCATTACCTGCTTATAACCTTCTAACCGATCTTTAGCCGCTTGAGTAAAAATTTCACCAGAAACATGTGCAACCTTTTTATGCCCTAACTCTAACAAATACTCAACAGCCTGTTTCGCTCCACCTATATTATCAATACTTATACAATTTACATTTTTATCTTCAACATAATTATTAATAACAACACAAGGAATATTATAACTTAACGCTTCTTCTAACTGTTTTTGATTATTAATAATATCTGCAAAAATAATTCCACCGACGCCTCTTAAATTCCAATTACTTCTTTCATCAGTCAAATGCAATAACAAATCTAAATTTAAAACTGCCGTTAATGTACCAATCCCTTGAATTAATTCTAACGCGTAGAAAGAATAGAATACACCTTCATACCGAGGAATGACTAATGCAACTACATTACTTTTGCCGCTAGCTAAACGCTGCGCAGAAACAGAAGGCTTAAAATTAAGCTGCTTAACAGCTTCAAGCACACTTATTTTATTTTTCTCTTTAACACTACCGCTTTTATTTATTACTCGGGAAACTGTACTTATAGATACACCGGCAAGCTTTGCTACATTATTAATTGAAATATTCTCTGAAGTCTTTTTTTTCATAAATCTATAATTACGATACAGGTTTTACAATATCTCCTATTTCAACTGGAATTATTTCTTTTTTCAAATCACAAGCTGAAATCTTTTGTCTATTCTGAATAACTTCTATATTAGCTACTAATTTATTGCCTCTATAAACATTAAATGCATCTCCAACTCTTACACCTGCTTCTTCGCCAATATTTATTATTATAAAACCACCCAAACTATTTACTGCCATAACACTTCCAGATACTCCAACATCAACTTTTCTTCCACCTAATTTATCATCAGATTTTACAAAAATCGGAGGCAACTGCACTGCAGTACTAGATGTAGTAGTCTTTATTGTATCAGAAGCTCTATCAGAAACTGAAACTAATTCTGACGCTGATGTATCAAAAGCCTTAATATCAGCATTTGCATTATCTAACTGTCTTTTAAAACTATCCATCTGTAAAATTTTTTCCTTCACAAATACTTCCATATTTGTCATATTTTTCTCAAGATTACTATTTTTATCCTGCAATTTATTAACTTTCGACTCTAAATCAACTTTTTTATCACCTAAAAGCTTAACCTGATGTCTTAAAAGTTTATTTTCAGTCTTAAGTATATTTAAAGTTTTAGCAATCTGAAGTTTATCATTCTTTTCTCTAGCTAATTCGGTAGATACAGTATCTAACATTTTCTGATTATATTCAAACTGCCTCTTAGCATCATCAAACTCTCTAATAATATTAGTTAACTCTAATGTCACTGTATTCTTATCAACTTTCAACTGATCATTAGCAAGTTTAACTGCTTTAATTTCAGCTTGAGCAGCATCTAACTGTAATTCTAAATCAGCTTTTTTCTTTAAAATAGTTGCCCAATATAATTCATCAGAAATACTCTGCGATGGCTTAGTCATAAACTGACCGGCAGAACCCTGTTTATCTTCACCTTTATCTTTATTCTTCTGAAACTCTTCGAGCTGTTTCTTAACACCTTCAAGTTCTGTTCTCAAAGCAGCTTCATTCTGTATTAAACCGTCAACTTTAATCTGTAATTCTTGTTTTTCACCATTAACTCTTTCAAGATCGGCTTGAGTTAATTTTAATTGATCCCCTACAGATTTTAACTCACCGCTAAGTTTAGCATTCCTAGCTTCTAAATCTGCTTTTGTCTGCAATAAACCATCTCGTTCTGTAGTAAGATTTTTTATTTGAGTCTGACTAGTATTATAATAGTAAATAAGCGTAACAAGCAATATCGCAATTACCGCAAAAGCAATGATCTTAACCTTATCTTGCATTGTCTCTCCTTTTTACCATAACTGCGCAAATACTTTTTGCATAACTAAACTGCCTGCGCCTAACGCTACTGAATTTTCCCTTAACTGAGCATACACAATTCTCAAATCCTCAGTTACCTCCCTAAATGCCCATTCTTTAACAGTGCTTGTTACTTTATTTAAAAAATCTTCTCCTGCATCTTCAAATCCGCCACCAATAATAATCATTTCCGGATTCATTAAATTTGCTAAAGAAGCTATCTTTATTCCTAACCGCTTTGCTGCATTATTCAAAGCCTCTGCGGCAACAGGATCTTTTGCCCTATTGGCTATGAAAACACTCTTCAAGTCTATATTATCGATATTAGATGCCGTTAACTTGAAGAATTTTTCAGCTATTTCTTTATTGCCTGAAAGCAATTTCTTAACCTCGTCGACAATTCCTAAATCCATTTCCCATCTTTTTAAGAAACAATTATTTCCAGGCTTACAATTAAACGAGTCTTCTTCTTTATAATTGTAAATTGATACTTCTCCAGCATACCCCTGGAAACCGCGATAAATCTGCCCATTTAACATAAAACCACAGCCAACTCCGGAAAACATATAAATCAAATTTTTAATTCCTGTTTCCATTCCTAACCAATATTCTCCAAAAGCAGCAGCTGTTGCATCGTTTTCTATTAAGGTAGGTAAATTAAATTCTCGTTCGATTAAATTTTTTAAAGGTAAGTCTACAGAAGAATAAGTGTAATAATTATCCATCTTCTGTGGCCAATGGATAGAACCATCTTTTTTATTTATTAAACCCGCCATTCCTACGCCTATACCTTTAATATTGGTAGTATAGTCTTTAGAACGTCTAAAAATTTCTCTTACAGTTTCCAATAAACATTCTGTAATCTCTTTTACTGAAGGTTTTGGCCTAGCTACCTGGGTTTTAGTGATAATATTGCCTTTCAAATCAACCAGCAATCCTACTACATTCATTAAATTCAATCCTACTCCAACTACATATCCCCCTTGAGGATTTAAATCTAATAAAACAGGACGTCTTCCGCCTTCAGAAACATCTAATTCTTTTTCATAAACTAAATTATGTTTAATAAAATCATCAACGTAATTAGAAATGGTAACAACATTTATTCCAATTTCTTTAGAAATATCCGGCCTACTAATCGGCCCTTGTCGTCTTAAAATTTCTAAAATATCGATATTTCTTCGTTCTTTTTCGGTAAGTTCTTCGTTTTGAAAATTTGGGTAAGCCATTTTTCCTCTATAAATAATTATTTTTTTATAAAAGACTTTTATCAACGATTTATTTATACTACGGGAAAAAATATAAGTCAAGTATTTTTAAGAATTTATTGATAAAATAAAAAAACAAAAAGCACAAAATACTTTAAAAATATTTTTTTTGAATATAAAAATCATCAAATTATTCAACACAATTGACTAATAAACAAATATTGTTATAATTGATTCAATATTTGCCGGCGTAGCTCAGTTGGTAGAGCAATAGTTTCGTAAACTGGAGGTCGTGGGTTCGATTCCCACCGTCGGCTTTAAATTAATATGCAAAAAAAATCATCCGGCTTTAAAAAATTATTTGCAAACAGAAATTTTTTTCTACTCTGGGTTGGGCAGTTAGTTTCCCAACTTGGAGATCGCCTAAGCCAAATGGCGCTTATCGGTTTAGTCTATGAAAAAGCTCCCGGGTCTACAATACAAATAGCAAAACTTCTTTCCTTTACTATTATACCTGTCTTTATTATTGGGCCTATTGCCGGAGCTTATGTCGACCGCTGGGATAGACGTAAAACAATGTTTATTTGTGATTTCACCAGAGCACTTTTAGTTTTAATTATTCCTACTTTTTTATTTTTCAAAGAAGGGTTTATCTGGATTTATATAATAATTTTTCTTGCTTTTTCTATCGGAAGATTTTTCATACCTGCAAAACTTTCCATAATTCCTGAAATTGTCGAAAAAGAAGATTTGCTCATGGCTAATACCTTAATAAATACAACTGGGATGATTGCCGCAGTAATTGGATTTGGTCTTAGCGGACTTTTAATTGAATTATTAGGCGCACGCAGCGGATTCTTTTTAGATGGATTAAGTTTTTTTATTTCCGGAGCATTAATTTTTATGATGTCCAATAAAAAAGAAACCAAACTTAGTATATTTAAATTTGGGCACGAAATTGTAGAAGTAATAAAAAAATCTATTATCTCGGAAATAAAAGATGGTTTTTTATATTTTTTCAAAACTAAAAGCATCAGATTAACTTCTATTATTATTTTTTCTCTTTCTTCTGCTTTAGGCGCAATTTACGTCGTAGCAATAGTATTTGTTCAAAAACAATTACATTCTGCAACTAAAGATTTAGGATTCTTAATTACTTTTTTAGGACTTGGCTTATTCTTGGGGTCTATTATTTACGGAAGGTTCGGACAAAAAACTTCGCCTTATAAAATTATATTTGCGTGTCTAATGCTAAGTGGTATAATGCTTGTGTGTTTTTCAATCGGTATAATTAATTATCCTTATTTTGCTTTTGCTGCATGCTTAGCTTTAGTTCTTGGTTTTTGTCTTTCCCCTATCATTATTGCTGCAAACACTATTATTCACAATGTCAGTGAAAATAATATGATGGGAAAAATGTTTAGTTCATTAGAAATTGTTATTCATTTGGGATTTTTAATATTTATGCTCCTGAGCAGTTTTCTCGCAGAAAAAATCTCACATGGAACAATCCTAATTGCTGTTGGAATTTTTATTGTTGTATTGGGTGCAATAAACTTGATTCTTAATTCTAAAATGCAATGGTTAAAATAACTGAAAACAAATTTTATACTGAAAACAAAAAAATAGAAAGAATAACTTCCCCGCAAAAAGTTTTTATCCCATTAATTCAGCATATTGGAAAAACCTGTAATACGCTTTTAGTAAAACCTCAAGATAACGTCTTAGCCGGTCAATTAATAGCAACTAGCCAGGCTCAGCTTTTTAGCCCGATACATTCTTCTATCTCTGGAAAAGTAATTAGCGTCGACAGCTATCCGCATCCTATATTAGGTAAGTGTTTAGCTATCGTTATTGAAAATGATCATCAATCAAAAGTTAGCCCTGAAATTCTTACAAAAGCTAACTTAAAAATTTTAGATACAATTACTCCAGAACAAATTAGAAAAAAAATATTTGATGCCGGTATTGTTGGACTTGGTGGAGCAAGCTTTCCTTCTCATATAAAGCTAACACCGCCAAAACCGATTACAACATTAATTATTAATATTGCAGAATGCGAACCGTATTTAACTGGAGATTCTCAACTAGCTGAAGAAAAAACAAAAGAAATATTTTTAGGAATCGATGCGATAAAAAAATGCTTGGATGCTAAAGAAGTAATTATCGCAATTGAATCCAATAAACATAAAGCAATAAACGCTATAAACAATTATATAGGTAACAAAAATTATTCTGTCAAAATTTTAAAACCGGATTATCCTCAAGGCGGAGAGAAACAATTAATAAAAAATATTTTAAAAAAAGAAGTCCCTAGCGGAAAACTGCCATTTGACGTTGGAGTAACCGTACAAAACGTTGCGACAGTTTATGCAATATATGAAGCAATATATCTTAATAAACCATTGTATGAAAGAGTTGTCACTATCACTGGAAGCTGTATTGCAAATCCGCAAAATTTACTTGTACCAATTGGCACTCCAATTTCAGATTTAATCCAATTCTGCAGCCCTATTACAGAACAACCAAAAAAAATTATTATTGGTGGACCGATGATGGGGATTGCACAATATACTGATGCTGTTCCTGTAATAAAATCTACAACTGGAGTAATACTTTTAAACGAAAAAGAAACAAAAACAACTGAAGAACAGAATTGCATCCGCTGCGGCGCTTGCGTGAATAACTGCCCGATGAACCTTATGCCTTGCTTAATAAATTTAGCAAGTGAAAAATCCATGTGGGACAAAACTAAAGAATATTCCGCGTTAGATTGCATTGAATGCGGATCTTGCAATTATGTCTGCTCTTCTAACCGTAAAATTGTTCAGTCAATCAAAAGAGCAAAACTAGAGGTGACTAAATGAAAAAAATTTCACATTTCGCTTTAGTTTTAGGAATAATTTGTATAATTGCTACTGGATTACTGGCTACCGTCAATAACTTTACTTCCGGTCAAGTTCTTGCTCAAGGCCAGAAAGAATTAGAAGACGGATTAAAAGAAGTAATGCCTCAAGCAAATAAATTTGAAGCAATAAAAGATAAAGAAGAGATTATTTATTATAAAGCCTTGGATATAAACAATAAATTAGTTGGAACTGTATTTAAAGCAACCGCAAAAGGATATTCCAGCAACATTGAAACTTTAGTCGGAATGTTTCTTAATGGAACAATTAATACTATCAAAGTAATTAATCAGAATGAAACACCCGGGCTTGGTACAAGAATTCAAGAAGTTGATGAAACAAAAGGAAAACAACCTTGGTTTCAAGCTCAATTTAATAATAAATCTGTAAAAGATTTAGATTCTTCAGTACAAACAATAACAGGAGCAACTATTTCTTCATCAGCTGTTATTAATTCAGTAAAAATTAAAGCTAAACAAATACAGGACTTAGTAAAAAATGCAAAGTAATAACTTCACAGTTGAAACTGGACCACATATTCACTCAAAAGATAATACAAAAAAAGTAATGTGGCTTGTAACTTTAAGCCTTTTACCTTCAGGCGCAGCTGGAATTTATATTTTTGGGTTAGATGCACTCTGGACTATTCTATTAGCTGTATTTTCTGCAACTATTACTGAAGCAATAATACAAAAGTTAACAAACAAAAAAATTTCTATTTTAGACGGCAGTGCATTATTAACCGGACTTCTGCTTGCCTATAATTTACCAGCCCATGTCCCATTTTGGATTCCAATTGTAGGATCTTTTACCGCAATAGCTTTTGGAAAAATGGTTTTCGGTGGACTTGGCCAAAACATATTTAATCCTGCATTAGTAGGCCGAGCTTTTTTAATGGCGTGCTGGCCTAAATACATTACAACTTTTACGCAGCCAATGAAGTATGACGCAATTACTTCTGCTACTCCTCTAGCTTTACTTAAAGAAGGAAAAACTGTAGAACATATATCTTATATGAATTTATTTTTAGGCAACCGCGCAGGATGTTTAGGCGAAGTTTGCATTATTGCTTTATTAATCGGAGCAGCTTTTCTTTTTTGGAAAAAAATTATCCGCTGGTATATTCCTTTTACCTATATAATTACAACTGGCTTATTTATTTTCTTTTTTGGCAATA
>CAYQXW010000010.1:0-17728 GCA_964421615.1 uncultured Planctomycetales bacterium | reverse complement strand
TTTTAATAAATCAATGCTTCTGTTTGGATACTGCATACACACTAGTTTAACCTTATTAAAATCCAAAATCTTTTTAATCTTTATATAATTAGTTTTGGTTGTATTATTTAAATGATACCTTGATTTCCACGCTCTTAAAAAATCACATTTAGTTGCTTTTGAAAAATATGCATTTGCCAAAAAAACATTATTCATATCTTTATAAATCATTCCTAAATTAGAATAAACAATAGAAATATTCAAAATTTTACTTCCCAATTTTTCATTTATATCAATTACTTTTTTATAACAAACAATGGCTTCTTTTATTTTATCATGTTTATAGTAAAAATTTCCCATGTGAATCAATGCATAAGCCAAATACTCTTCATTCTTAATTAAATTATGATCATTAAAATCTATCTCTTCCATTCTATACATTTTTGAAACAGAATAGAAACTATTAGGATATAAAGAACGGATTATATCAGAATAATACCTTGCCTCATTTTTACGATCTAAATTACCATAAAAATAAGCTAACCGATGTAAAACAAAAAAATTCGCTGGATTTTTATTATAAGCTTTTAAGTAAAATTCTTCTGCTTTTTGGAATTCTTCTTCCCTATAAAAAAAATCTCCTAAATTTATAAAATTATTTTTATTAATTGCAATATAAAATCTTCTCAGGGATTGCTGAATTATTGAACTAGTTAAACGATAAAAAACACAATTATTAAATAAAAATAAATTTTTATCAATAAATTTTTTTTCATACTGTACACCATCATCATTACAACCGGCCATCATTACTACTATTTGCGGCTTATACTTATCCAAATTATTATTTAATTTCCTAAGAATTTTATTTGTATTAGTTCGTGGAACACCTCCATTTACAACTTCAAATTTACTATTTAAACTAAAAGAATTTAAAATATTTTCCAATTGCCTCGGCCACGAATACTTACCTCCTAAAAATGTAGTAGATTCCCCTAAACACAAAACACGAATAACATTATTATTTAATAAATCATAATGTTTAATCGACATACTGTAAGTATTTACAAAACTTCTTATTATTATTTCAAAAACAACAATAGTAAAAATAATCCCCAAAAAAACAAACAATAATTTACTTTTTAAATTATTATTCTGAGTTTTTAACATTTATCTAAAGTTTATTTCTGCAAATAATTAAAAATAGCATCAGCAACATTATTAGCTAATAACTTATTACCGAGAACCGTACAATGACCAAAATCACCAGCAAAAGCATCTATAAAATATGTCCAATATCCATCTTTTTCAATCGCTTGCTTAAAAAGCATTTCATTATCAATAAAATTAACATAAGATTGAGAATTTAAAATATTTTTTAGGTTTTTAAGCTTTCTTACTGGATATTGAATACAAAAAATAGCAATCCCTTTCTCATGAAGAAGTTTTATAATCTCCAAATAATTATTTTTTGTCAATTCGCCTCGAAAAACATTATCTTTTATAAAATTAATATTTTTCGATATTTTTTTATTCTTAAGCCAACCAAGTTCATAATGCGTTCGTTGATTTTTAGGAAATATTTTAGCAGCTAACTCAAAATTTTCCTTAGCCTCTAACTCTTTTTTTAACAACATCTGAATCTCTCCCAACAACATTAAAGTATCGTGTTCTAAAGCCATATTATTGCCATTAAAAAATTCCTTAGCTTTTAATAAAATTTTCTCTGCCTCTTCAAATTCTTGTTTTAAAAATTTTAAAAAAGCTAATTTATTATAAACATCTAAACTTTTCGAATTAAACATACTAGCTTTATTTAAAAGATCTTCAGCTTTATCATAATTATTTTTAAACATCATCAAATAGAATGCGTACTTTATATAAGATTCAACGTTAATATTTTTAAATTTTAATACTTTTTCAAAAAAAATATCAGCTTTTTGATAATTACCTCGCATTGCAAATTGATTAGCTAACTCCAAACAAGAATCCTGGGTTTTACATTCCTTTTTTTCTAATATTCTTTCAGAAAAATACCAAATTAATCCTTTAACATAATTATAAAACCTCAATTTATTTAAAAAACTTAACTTTTTATTATAAAAAACTCCCTCATCGTTAATTCCAATCATTAAACATACAATATCCGGAGTGTATTTTTTTAAATTAGCTGGTAAGTTTTCTAAAATCATACTAGTATTTGCTCCCGGGATTCCCTTATTAAAAACTTGAAACTTCTGTTCTTTTATTCGAGAATTTAAAATAACCTCTAATTGTGAAGGCCAAGCATAATCTCCTCCAACAGCTGTAGTAGATTCACCTAAGCACATTATTCTTATTACTTTTTTATCATTCAAAGAGGTATTATTTTTATAATCTTGCTTTAACAAAAACAACATCCCCCCAACTCTTAAAATTATTTCAAAGATCAATAAACAAAAAAACACACCACCAATAACAATTAAAATTTTACTTCTTAACTTCATAGAATAATCTATTCTTTCAACGGATTATATTTAAACCCACTCCAACCAATATTCGCATGACCTGAAAATTCAAGCACATTCAAACGCACTCCATGCACTAAAACAGACATCGGACCTAAAACAATATTTAAAGCATGCCCAACAATAACAATCAGAATCCCACAAATAACTGCAACAACTCCATCACCTAATCCAGAAGCCATAATATTAGTCGTTTCCGCAATCGCTACACCGGCCATCCCCACAGCAAAAAGTCGCACATATGAAACAACGTCAGTAAAATTATTCATTAAACTCAAAGCTATTGTTCCCAATCCTTCAAGAATAGTTTTTAAAATATTTTTTTGCGGATTAGTAAAAAACACAACCAAAGCAATACCAGCATATGCTAAATTTTGACCAAAACCAGGGAAGCTTTCCGATAAAATTAAAGTTTTTGCTAAAAAGAATGCCGTCCACAAAACACAAATCCAGCCCAGATCAGCTAAAAAAGTTAAAGATGGAAATTTAAGTATCGCTCTCCAAGAATGTGCAATAGTTAAATGAAACGCCCCTAAAAAGAAACAAAAAGCCTGCATAGTTTTTACATCATTTAATTGCGGCACAAGAGCTTTAATTCCAAATTTAGTAAGCCAAGCTTGCCCAAAAAAAGTAGCAGTTAACACTCCCCACAAAATAGCGCAAAAACTCAATACATATAAAAGAGATATGACATTTTTCGTCTCAGCTTTATTACCAAATTTTTTATGCATCCAGAAAGTTAATCCTAAATAAACTGCGCCATATCCAGCATCTCCGATTAAAATTCCAAAAAATATACTAAAAAATATTAAGAACACAACACTTACATCAATTTCCGTATATCCTGGCAAAATACCTAACAACTCAAAAATTGGTTTAATCTTATCAACCCACTTTGGTGTACGCAATAAAGTTGGAACATTTTCTTCAGCTGCTGGATCAATAACTTTAACTGCCCAACCTGATGTTTTAGCCTCCATTAATATGGATTCAACACCATCAACGGGAACAAAACCCGTTAAAAAATTAATATTATCCGCTTGCCCCATCCCACTTAAAGCGTTATTAAAATCTAAATCCTTCTGCAAATTCTCTTTAACTTTAATTAATTCTTTTTTATAGTTAGAATAAAGACAAATTTCAGCTTTTAAAGAACCCGCAATAATATTATTCTCTTTCAACTTATTACAAAGCGAACTCAAACTCATCTTTTGAAAGAATACTTCCTTATAATCCAACACTAATTTTTCCCGCGAAACAATTGCATAATTAATAAAACCACTTTTTACAGAAATTTTCTTAATTATAACCGCTTTTTTAATAGAAAAACTTTTTTCCTGGCTTAGCGGAACTTGAAAAAACTGTACAAAAACATCTTTCTCTGCAAGTTTTTCAATTAATTCCGGATCAAAATTACCCCATTGCTCCAAATCTGAAATTCTAATTTGTAAACTTTTAGAAAATTCTTGTAACTGCTCCAAACGTTTGCTCAAATCCAATAAATGACGCGCAGCTAATTTCCAATCATATTGATGAGAGGATAAAGTAGAATTCCGACTTTTTTCAGAATAATAAACATTTAAAACTTCTAAAGCATTATTAACTAACGAAATATCTTCATTAAGCAAGCTTATATCTTTACTTTGAGGCACCTGGTCATGTTGAACATGAACTAATCCTAACTTACGCAAACTCAACAAAGCCTTTTCTGCATATTTAGATAAAACCAGAATATAAATTTTTTTCATCGGCACAATCATACGTCAACGCCTGCCAATTCTGATTCTTCAATTTTTCTTTTCGCAATTTTGCTTCTACCAACAGCATTAGCCATTTGATCACCAATATAAATTTTTATCTTACGAATTGCATCTTGTGTTTCAGGAATTTTTACTTTTTCGAACAAATTAACTCTCTGTGAAGTTATACGCAATTCATGCTGTAAAACAACAAGTCCTTTTTCAACTAACCGAATCTCTTCTTGAACCTTAACCAATTCTCTTAAAATTTCTAACGCATTATCCAACCAATGCGGAGTTAAAAACAAATCATACTCTACCTCAGCAAATTCAATATTTTCAAATATTGGAAAATCCACTCCGGCAATATTCTTCGAACTTATAATAACGTTAACTGGTTTTAACCAATCTTTTATATCAAAATCAATATCTTGAAACAATCCCGCCCAGCTTAAAGCCTGCGATCTTTTAGAATCATAATTTTGTTTATTCTCATCTAAAATATGGCTCCAATGCAGAATCTCCATCTGCAACTGCTGCTTCTTAAGTTGAAGAGTCGGCAAATATCTTTTATATTGTTTTAGCGAATCACGCTGCTTCTTTAACTCGCCTTTTGTAAGTTTAATTTTAGGCATTAATTTTATTAATTATTAATAGTTTTTGAATAAAATTTTAGATATTTTTGAGCGCTTGAGATTTTAGCAAAATTGATTTTGTTTTGAGGGAATGCCAAATCTACAAAATAAACAAATATTTGGCATGGCGAGGATGTAAATTATATACACATCTTAAAACCGAGTCATTTTTGTTAGAACAAAAATGACGAGTTCCGCAGCCACCGAAAAAACAGAATAAATTTTGCGTGACCATATATTTTTACATTGTTGTGGACCAAAATCGAACGCGCGATAAAATATCTAAAATTTTTTCAAAGAACTATTTATTTCTTCGGCCAATATTGCTCAATCAAAGATTTTTTAATCCCAGTTTCTTCCGGATTAAAACAATCTGCTAAAATCTGCCAACCTTTATCTAAAGCTTTCTCCAAAGGAATATTAACTTTTAATGACATCATCTCATTTTCAAAAAGTTTCCCATACTTTAAAAGTTTCTTATCCCAATTGCTCATCTGAAATCCCATAGATTGTTTTTCTAAGGTTTCTCGATAACTAGCAAACAACTGAATCATCGTATCCATAATCGTTCGATGATCTGCTCGAGTTTTACCGTTAACCTGCTGTTTCAAACGGCTCAACGAACCAAAAGGTTCAATAACAGCATTCTTTAAATAAAACTGCCCTTCAGTAATATATCCTGTATTGTCAGGAACAGGGTGAGTAACATCATCTCCCGGCATAGTCGTAACTGCTAAAATTGTAATGGATCCCGCTGTATCAAAATCAACTGCTTTTTCATAACGACTTGCTAACTGACTATACAAATCTCCTGGATACCCACGATTGGAAGGAACTTGTTCCATAGTAATAGAAACTTCTTTTAAAGCATCAGAAAAATTAGTCATATCTGACAACAAAACTAAAACTTTTTTACCATTTAATGCAAAATGTTCTGCAACTGCAAGACTTATATCCGGAACTAACAAACATTCAACTGTCGGATCAGCTGCAGTATGAATAAAAAATATCGAACGGGATAACGCGCCCTGTTCTTCTAATGTATCTCTAAAAAACAAATAATCATCATACTTTAAGCCCATACCACCTAAAATAATAATATCTACTTCAGCTTGAATTGCAATACGTGACAAAAGTTCGTTATAAGGTTCACCTGCAATAGAAAAAATCGGCAGTTTTTGAGATTCAACTAAAGAATTAAAAATATCTATCATCGGAATTCCGGTACGAATCATTTTTTCTGGAACAATTCTTTTAACCGGATTTACTGATGGACTACCAATATCAACCATATTATTATTTAAAGCTGGACCTTTATCCAATGGAGCACCACTTCCATTAAAAATTCTCCCTAACAATTCTTCGCCAGTAGAAATACGCATCTGATGCCCTAAAAATCTTACCTTATCTTCTGTTGAAATCCCTTTACTACCTGCAAAAACTTGCAAAGAAACCTTTTTACCATCCAAGCGAATAACCTGTGCTAAAGAAACTCCCCTGCGAGTTTCAATTTGAGCAATTTCATTATAGCCAACATTATCTGCTTCAACAGTAATAACATCACCTGCAATCTGAATAATATTCGTGTATACTTTATGCATCGCTTTACTCTCTTTATTTTTTGCGATTCTGTTCAATTAACAAAGATATTTCCTGTTCTACTCTATTAAAATCTGCTGATTTCCAAGAATTTGAATTCCACCCCTTAAACGATTGTCTCAACTGTTGAAAAAAATGCAACGCCTTTTCTTTATCCTGGAAATTAAATTCTGTTTCTAAAATATTATGAATAAAAGCAAAAATATATTTCTGTCTATCTGCAGGACAAGATTCATCAACAACATCAAATGCATTCTGCTGTAAATATACAAAATCAAAAAATTCACCTTTTAAATAATCAATATAATCTTTTATTGATGTCCCTTCTTCTCCAATAACTTTCATCATTTGGGACACTTCATTGCTTTTTTTAAGAATTTCATGTCCTTTTTCTATATTTTCTTTAGAAATAAAACTCTGATACTTGCTCCAACTAATTAACGGATCAATTGCTGGATACCTACGAGCATCTGAACGCTCACGAGACAACCCATGAAAAGCTCCTACAACTTTCAATGTCGCTTGAGTTACTGGCTCTTCAAAATTTCCTCCAGCAGGACTAACTGTCCCACCAATCGTTACTGATCCTAAAGAGTTATCACGCAACCGCACTAATCCCGCTCTTTCATAGAATGATGCGATTCTTGATTCCAAATATGCAGGAAATGCTTCTTCTCCAGGAATTTCCTCAAGTCGTCCGGACATTTCACGCATCGCCTGGGCCCAACGTGAAGTTGAATCTGCTAATAATAAAACATTCAAACCCATTTGACGATAATATTCAGCAATCGTTACAGCAGTATAAACACTAGATTCTCTTGCTGCAACCGGCATTGAACTTGTATTACAGATAATAACAGTTCTATCAATTAATGGTTTTCCAGTCTTAGGATCTTTCAATTCTGGAAACGTTTTTAATGTTTCAACAACTTCTCCTGCACGTTCACCACATGCAGCAATAATTACAACATCTACTTCCGCATGACGACTAGTCAACTGTTGCAATACAGTTTTACCTGCACCAAACGGTCCTGGCACACAAAATGTCCCACCAAGTGCAACTGGAAATAAAGAATCAATCACGCGCATCTTTGTTACTAAAGGCTGCGTAGGTTTTATTTTTTCAGCATACGCTTTAATCGGTAATTTAACCGGCCAAGTTTGTTTTAAAAACACCTCCACTTGTTTACCAGTACTATCTTTTATTTTCGCAACAACCTGCTTTAAATTATATCTACCTAAAGAAACAATTTCTGTTACTTCCCATTGGCCTTGCAAACCAAAAGGAACCATAATAAAATGCTTAAAAATTTTCTCCGGGACAAAACCTATCTTTTCTCCGGCATAAACTTTATCGCCTTTTTTAACTAAAGGAGTAAATTCCCAATCAACTTCTTCTGATAAAGCTTTTAAATAAATTCCTCTTTTAAGAAAAAATCCATACTGCTCTGCCAAATGTGGCAAAGGATTCTGCAGCCCATCAAAAATCTGCCCCAATAATCCTGGACCAAGATCAACAGATAAAAGTTCAGAAGTTAATTCAACCTGCTCTCCGACCTTCAACCCGCTTGTGCTTTCAAAAACTTGAGTTTCAGCGCGATTTCCTTTAACACGAATAACTTCAGCTTTTAAAGATTCTTGTCCATGCAATATATAAGCTACTTCATTCTGTACCATAAAACCATCTGTTTCCACCGTAACCATGTTGCTATTAATTTTTACAATTTTACCAAATCTTTTTTCGGACATATGATTACCCCAAAGTCTTAGAAACAAAATCCGAAGTAGGCAAATCTACCTCCGACCCCGATTCTAAGGTTTTATTTAAAACACTCTTCTTATCAACTTTATTAATATTATCCCAACGAATCAAAATCTGCAATTTTATAGTATATATAATTAAAAAATCCAAATCAAAATAATGTCCTACGCTTAATTCATCCAATTTTTTCCAGCGTTCTAGATCTAAAATTTTCTCTGATTCAAGTAATGAAGAATGACGATGCGCAGCCATCGCAACATTGTGCAAATTATTATCTGACAAACCTTCTGCTCTTAAATATTTCACAGGATCAGTTTTTTTTCTTGCAGCTCTAATTCTAACTAATTCATTTCGCAAAGTAAGTTCAAAAATAAACCAAGCTTTCAAAGTTTGTTGTTCTTCATTTAAATTTTCAAAATTATTACTTCTTTTTAATATCTCAAAATCTTTCTGGGGAATCAGCTCCTGACACATCTGCAAAAAATTATGCAAACTAAATGGAGCTTTTACTCCAAATTGCAAAACTGGCAAACTCGAAATTAAATATGTATAAAACTGCGCCATTTTAACCTTTTATAAGCTCTGCTATTTTTGAATTTAAAAATAGCGATAAATATTCAGAAATAGATTTATCTGTAAAATCAAAACTTGATTTGCCACCATCAAAACTAATAATAAAACCCGTCTGGATTTCACTTGATGACTTTAATTGAATCCCTTTTTTCAGCTCTTCTTTTAATTTATTAATAAAATTATCCGACAATTTATCTTTATCCTGCTGACTTAAAGAAACAACAACATTATCAGAAGAATGTTCTTTTATAAGATTTGTAATAATTCTAGCCAATTCATCTGAGGTTAAAATTTTAGAAGTGTCAGCTTTAATAACTTTTTCTAAAGTTGAAATTATTTCTTTTTTTAAGCTTAAAATCATATCTCGACTAGCTTGTTTTAAAGACACTTTCGCACTATCTTCAAATCTTTTAACTTTTTCCTGTCCATCAGCAATTAAATTATTCGCCTGCAATTGCGCTTTTTGAATTATCATCTCTGCTTTTGCTCTAGCATCTTTTTCAATTTCAGAAGCTTTATTCTGCGCAGCTTTAATACCTTCTTCATGAATTTTCTCTAATAACTCTTTAATTTCTTCTGCCATATTTTTCTCCTTAATTCTATTTCAGCAATTCTTTCACTGCTTTAACTGGATCAACTGCTTCTAGAATCGGCCTGCCAACAACCAAATAAGAAGATCCTGCATTAATTGCATCCATAGGGGTAGCAACTCTTTTTTGGTCTCCAACATCTCCACCTGGCGGACGAATTCCTGGGGTAACAATAATAAAATCTTTACCTATAGATTTACTTACCGCTTGAGCTTCTAAAACCGAACAAACAACTCCATCCAACCCAGATTCTTTTGCCAATTTAGCGCGTTCCAAAACAGTCTCTAAAGTATTAGCTACTGACTTATCACTAGTTAAAACAGTTACACCAACAATTAGGGGTCTTTTTACTTTTAACTTCTTCGATTCTGTTTGCGCTGCTTCTACTGCACGCTGCATCATCTCCTGCCCACCGCAAGTATGAATAGTCAACATTTTAACTTTCAACTTAACAGCTTGTTTTATCGCATGAGCAACCGTATTCGGGATATCGTGAAATTTTAAATCTAAAAAAACCTCACAACCTTTTTTATGAATCATATCTATAATCTTCGGGCCGAAAGCTGTAAACAAAACTGGTCCGATTTTAAAAATTTTCACATCACCCGCTAAAAGATTTATAAATTTTTTAGCAGTTTTTAAATCTTCTACATCCAAAGCTAAAATTAATTTTGATTTTATATTCATATTTTTAAATCACCTATTAGTTCTTTAATATCTTGAATTTTATTTTTTTCCAAATATTTTCTTAAACCATCAATAATTTCTATCGTCGCACGAGGATTAACAAAATTTGCCGTTCCAACACTTATGGCAGCAGCACCAGCTAAAATCAACTCTAACGCACTTGAAGTATCCACGATCCCCCCCATGCCAATAATTGGGACTTTCAATTTTCGATAAACTTCCCAAATCATTTTAACTGCTACCGGCCTAATTGCTGGACCACTTAATCCACCATAAATATTTGCAATCTTAGGGACTCGTTTATTCACATCGATACTCATACCTGCTAAAGTATTTATTAATGCAAACGCATCTGAACCTGCATCCATAGCCGATTTTGCAATCTCAACAATATCTGTCACATTAGGAGAAAGCTTTGTAATAATAACTCCCGAATAAACATCTCTTACTAACTTAACCACATCATAAGTTGCTTTCGGATCTTGGGAAACAAGCTTATCTTTCTTTAAATTAGGGCATGATATATTTAATTCTAAAGCAGCAACAACATCATACTCTTTTAATCTATTTGCCAATACAACAAATTCTTGAGGATCTGCTTCAGCAGCAATACTAACAATTATGGGAACAGCTATTTTTTTTAACGGCAATAGTTTTTTCTCAACAAACGCATCTATTCCTGGATTCTCAAGTCCTATGGCATTAATCATTCCGGAAGGAGTTTCACAAGTACGCGGAATTGCATTTCCTTGTCGAGGTTTTATGGTAATAGTCTTAGTAACAATTGCTCCAAGCTGTTTTAAATCCATAAAATCTTCAAACTCGCTAGCGTAACCAAAAGTCCCCGAAGCAACCATCACCGGATTCTTTAATTTGAGTTTACCAATATTGACTGATAAATTTGTATTCATATTTTGGTCTATAATTATCTGTTCATTGTAAAAATCGAATGGTTTGAGCACAATTAGAAAAATTTCGGCAAAAGTTTACAAGGCTTTATGTCAAATGCAAGAGCACAACGCTTCTATCGTGCTCTGAGAATGAGACATAAACCGTAGTAAACGGCAAAATTTTTCGTGCGAGAACTATTAGATTTTTCAATGAACAGCATTATTACAAAATTAAACAAGAAGCATCAAAAACCGGACCTTCTTTACATACCCGCTTAAAACCTTCCTTAGTATTCACCACACACCCCAAACAAGCGCCTATCCCACAAGCCATATGCGACTCTAAAGAAACCTGAGCCTCTATATTTTTTTCCTGCGAAATTCTCTGCAACTCTTTTAACATAGGTTTCGGTCCGCAAGAATAAATTGTAAATTTATGATGATCTATACTTAATAATTCTCGATTCAACAGCTCTGTCACCCTGCCTTTAAAACCTTCAGAGCCATCATCAGCAGCAGTTAACACCTTAAAACCTAAAGATTTAAATTCTTCTTCACACAAAATCTGTTCTTTAGAACGTCCACCGATTAAAACTAATCCGTTTATTTTTTTCTGTTTAAGCTTTTGCGCTAAAAAAATTAAAGGAGCAACTCCCATACCACCAGCCACTAAAACAGCATCGGTATTCTTTATATCAAACCCATTTCCTAAAGGACCTATCACTTCAATAAATTCACCATTCTTAATATTAGCCAATATTTCAGTGCCTTTTCCGACTACTTCATAAAGCATTTCAACTTTATTGCCTACACAATTATGAATACTAATAGGTCTGCGCAATAAAGGATCATTTCCAGTACAAACTTTTAACATTAAAAATTGACCGGGAATAGCAATATCTGCAATATCTTTCGCATCCAAAACTAATTTAAAATACTTATCATTAATTTTTTCATTATTTAAAACTTTATACTTATTTTGATATTTATTCATGTTTATTTTGTAAAAACCATTCGTATCTTTTAGAAAGCAAATATATAATTAATAAATAAATCGGAATTATAACCACATATGAAATAATTTCCGAAGATGTAATTGATGTTTTATCAATATTAAATTCTTCCCATAATTCTACAGCAAAAACCGCAAATAAAACAGCAACAATACTAGGCAATTCTCTCTTAAACCAGGAAAATTTTACAGGTAAATATTTAACAATATCGGTTTTAATCAAAAAAGAAAATTTAGGCAACAATGCTGGAACTCTTTTTTTATAATCAACATACTCCTTCCCAAATACTTGAGTCAATATCGCTTCTTCTTTTTTAATTAAAGGAATATATCTTATAACAAAAAAAACAAGAAATATCAACATTGCCCAGGGATGAAAAATAACTAAAACAACTCCTAACGCAATACAAAGGATTCCTAAATACATCGGATTTCTCACCATAGAATATGGTCCATCTAAAATAAGTTTATTTCCTCCACCCGAATTTTCTGATTTATAACCTCGAGCAGAAACTCGTAACAACTGACCATACAACAAAAAAGATATTCCTATAACTTCTATCCATTCATCATAAGAACTATCAGTTCTTTTAATAAAAAAATAAGAAAAAGCCACGCTGATAGTTATAGCTAAAAAAGTTATTATTCCATTAATCTTTATTCTTTTTTTCATTTTATTTTTGGCATTTAGGGCAAAAATAAGTTCCTCTGCCACCCAATGCTATCCGTTGAACAATAGTTTTACAAACTAAACATGGCTTGTCTTCTCGGCCATACACCTGATGAAACTGTTTATACTCCCCCTTTTGCCCAGAAACACGCACATAATCATCAACGGAAGAACCACCGTATTTTATCGCTTGAGTCAAACAATCTTTTATTTCTTTATATAAAATTTCTTTTTCTTTATCTGTTAAACTATTAGCAGCTCTTTGTGGATTTATTTTAGCACGAAATAAACATTCGGCAGCATATAAATTACCAATTCCGGAAATAAACTTCTGATCCATTAAAAGAGGCTTAATCTTAGTCTTTCTAGAACTCAGCATTTTTTTAAATTCATCCACTGTTATATCAAAAGGTTCTGGCCCTAACCCTTGAATAAATTTCAAATCATGCCAATCATCTAAAACCCTCAGCTCTGCAAATAAACGCTGATCATTAAAATCTAAATACTTTCCATCGGATAATTTAAAACTCACACGGCTTTTTTTTGCATCCCCAGGATAAACTAACTGCCCGGTCATTTTTAAATGTATAACTAAAAATTTTTTATTAGTTAACTCAATAATCAAAACTTTAGCTTTACGTAAAACTCTACTAATACTAACATTAGTAAGATATTTTTTAAATTGCTCAATGGTAGGGTCTTTAATTACTGCAGCATTATGCACACAAACTTCCACAATCTTTTTTCCAACAATAACTTTTTCTAAATCTCTTTTTATTGTCTCAACTTCAGGAAGCTCCGGCATTTAATCTCCTATAAATTTAATCCAAATTTCTCTCTGGCGTGGTCCATCTGATTCACAAAAATATATCCCCTGCCAAGTTCCTAACTGCAACTCATTATTTTCAATAATAATTGATAACGATGCTCCAAATAAAGAGCTCTTTATATGACTATCAGAATTACCTTCTAAATGAGAATACCCAGAATTTTCAGGAATTAGTTTATTTAAAGTATTTATTATATCAGATTTAACTGCGAAGTCAGCATTTTCATTAATAGTCACTCCAGCAGTAGTATGCGAAGAAAAAACTACACAAATCCCCGACTTAATTTTACTTTTTTTTAATAAACTTAAAACTTCATGCGTAATATCTATTAATTCTACTCTACTTTTAGTTTTAAGCTTAATTTTTTCCATCTCAATACTTTATTTATTCTTCTTCACATGATAACTTTGTATAGAATGAACTTCTAATTCTTTCTTTAACATTGCAGCAATTGCTTTTGATGTTGCTAACGCTCCGGAAATTGTTGTAGTATATGCAATATTATACAAAACAACATGCGAACGTATCTTTACTTCATCTTGCCTTGGAATTCTTCCAGAAGGAGTATTTATAACCAACTGAATTTTTCCATCCTTCATTAAATCTAAAATATTCGGACGCCCCTCAGCAAGTTTCGGTAAAATCTTAACTGGAATTTTTGCTTCTTCAATTGCTCTAGCTGTCCCGGATGTAGCATATAGATTAAATCCTAAATTATTTAAAGTTTTTGCAACACCCACAATTTCTTTTTTATCTTTTTCCCGAACCGAAATAAAAACATTCCCTTTTTTAGGCAGTTTCTGCCCTGCTGCAAGCTGGCTTTTTACAAATGCACAACCAAAATCTTTATCAATCCCCATTACCTCGCCTGTGGATTTCATCTCAGGACCTAAAATAACATCTACCCCTGGAAACCTGTTAAAAGGAAATACTGATTCCTTAACACTATAATGCGTTGGGATAATTTCTTTGGTTAATCCCAAATCCTTTAATTTTTTTCCTAGCATAACTTTTGTAGCTAATTTTGCAAGAGGAATTCCAATAGCTTTAGAAACAAATGGCACTGTTCGAGATGCTCGAGGATTTACCTCAAGAACATACACTTTTTCATCTTTAATAGCATATTGAACATTCATCAAGCCCACAACATTTAATTCTTTTGCCATTTTATAAGTTGCTTCACGAACTTTTGCTAAAA
Source organism: uncultured Planctomycetales bacterium (assembly GCA_964421615.1). GTDB lineage: Bacteria > Omnitrophota > Gorgyraeia > Gygaellales > Profunditerraquicolaceae > CAYQXW01. Next base: position 3,057 of record CAYQXW010000010.1, on the reverse strand, counting down.
CATTTTCCGGCAAAGAAAATGATGGTAAAACCATCGCCGAATCACCTGAATGAATTCCTGCCTCTTCAATATGCTCCATTAACCCACCAATAACAAAAGTTGTTCCATCCCCTATAACATCAACATCTACTTCAGTTGCATCTTCTAAAAATTTATCAATTAAAATCGGATGTTCTCCTGAAACTTTAGCAGCAGCGATAATAAACCTTTCCAGATTACTTTCATCATAGACAATTTCCATCGCTCTTCCGCCCAAAACATATGATGGACGAACTAAAACAGGATAACCGAGTTTTCTTGCAACCTCTCTTGCCTCTTCATAAGTAAACGCAGTCCCACTTTCAGGCTGTAGCAAATCTAACTTATGTAACATCTCTTTAAATCTTTTTCTGTCCTCAGCAATATCAATACTATCTGCACTTGTACCTAAAATGTTAACACCGAATTTTCGCAAAGATACCGCTAAATTTATTGGGGTCTGCCCTCCAAATTGTACAATAACCCCCATTGGCTTTTCTACATCTATAATATTCAAAATATCTTCAATCGTTAATGGCTCAAAATAAAGTTTATCAGAAGTATCATAATCTGTTGAAACTGTTTCCGGATTACAATTAACCATCACGCTAATAAATCCATCTTCTTTCAAAGCATATGCTGCATGACAACAACAATAATCAAACTCTATTCCTTGTCCAATTCGATTTGGACCACCACCTAATATTACTACTTTTTGTTTTTTATCTTTTTGTGAATCCTGCACTTTATCCTCCTTAAAAACGAATATATATTTTTATCCCTTGCGTAAATACTATTTATTAAAGTCGAAGTCTAATCGCTCTAAAATTTAAGTTCTGAAAACAAACTTAAATTTTATTCGCAGACTTCGACACAGATTTTGCTCAAAACTAAATTTACAGGCAAAATCTTGCCCCTGACAGGAGTCGAACCTGTACAAATAGCTCCGGAGGCTATCGCCCTATCCATTGGGCCACAGGGGCGCAATCTATCAAATTAAAATAAACTTAATTGCTCTTCCTGAATTCTGCGTTCTGGTTCCTGCCCAAAAACAGAAATCACCCCATACTCACCATCATATCCGGCTAAAGCTTTTACCTTCCCCAATCTCATATTCAAAATACCTTGTACAGCTTTAGGAGATAAATATTTCTGCAGTTTATCTTTAGGAGCATTTAATAGAATCTCAAACTCAGTTCCAAAATTAGCAACTGCACTAAAATAATCTTTCTGCGTTGCAACAGAATCTTTTTGAATTCCCTTTGATTCCGCTAAAATTTCATTTAATGGCACTAAATGTTTAAATGGGATTCCATTAGCAGGTTTATATCCTTCTGGTCGATCCGCTAACTGATCAACTCTATTCATAACTCCAACAGTTAATTTTCTTTTACATTTCGGACAAATCCCATTATTCTTTTTTGTTTCTTCAGGAGACAAACGTACTCCACATAATCTATGCCCATCAAAATGATATTTTCCCTCTTCAGGAAAAAACTCTATCGTGTATAAAAATCTTTCTTTATCTTTTGTTTTTAAAACTTCACGGATAGTTTTATAATCCATATCACAATTAAAAACATTTGCTTCTCTACCAATCTTTGCTGGACTATGACTATCAGAATTACTAATCAACGTAAAATTATCTAATCCTGATAACCGCCAATTCATCGCAGGATCACTAGATAACCCCGTTTCTAACGCAAATATTTTAGGAGTCTCTTTTCCAAAACAATCTTCAATCCTATCAAATCCTGACATCGAACCAAACAAAGAAAACCACGGCGTCCAGATATGCGCAGGAATTACCATACAATTTTCATCAATATCAAAAATCATATGCGCTATTTCTTCTGCATCAATACCTAAAATCGGACGTCCATCGCTAGCTAAATTCCCACGTTTACTTAAAACAGCGTTTATTTTATCTACAACTTTAAACGAAGGAGCAAAAATAAGATTATGAATCCTATAACTTTTATTTTTTTTAGTATAAATACTACTTACTTCTGCAGTAAGCATAAAAAATACATCTTTATGCCTAAAAATACCGTTTCCCAAATCAACTAAATTATTTTTTAATTCTTCGAGCCACAAATGGTGAGTAAAATCACCTGTACCCATTAAAGAAATACCTTTTAGCTTTGCCCAATCCGCTAAATGTTTTACATCCATATCTTTGGATGTAGCACGAGAATATTTCGAATGAATATGAAAATCGGCAATAAATTCCATTTATTTTTTATAAACTATTTCTCCACCTAACACTGTATATTCAACCAAACCAAATAATTTTTTACCAATATAAGGAGAATTTTTAGATTTAGACAATAAACTATCTTTTCTTACTTCCCACTCCGCTTTAGGATCAAGTATTATTATATCTGCATCTTTTCCAACAGAAATATCCCCTTTTTCTATCCCTAAAATCTTTGCAGGATTATAAGAAAATTTTTTCGCAAGTTGCGTCCAACTTAAAATATTCTGATTGATCAAATATGTAATCGCAACCGACAACTCCGTTTCCAAACCAATAATCCCAAATTCTGCCCTATCAAACTCTACATCTTTTTCGCTAATTGTATGCGGTGCATGATCAGAAGCAATCGCATCGATAATTCCACTTTTAAGACCTTCAATAATTGCCAACAAATCTTTTTTAGCACGTAAAGGAGGATTCATTTTCATATTCGTATCATATCCAACTAAACAATCTTCCGTAAGACTAAAATAATGCGGAGCAGTTTCTGCAGTTACCAAAACACCTTGACTTTTAGCTTTAGCAATAATTTCAACTGACTCAGCACAACTAACATGCGCAATATGAACCGGTGTTTGTACTTGCTGGGCTAATTTAATATCTCTTTGAACTCTTTTATATTCTGATTCATTAGATATTCCTCGTAACCCCAAACGAGTAGCAATTCTTCCATAATTCATTACCCCATTTAAAGCCAAAGATTTATCTTCAGAATGACAAATTACTAAAATTTTATTTTCTTTAGCACTTTTTAACGCGCTAATAAAAACCTCTTCATC
>CAYQXW010000009.1:0-17980 GCA_964421615.1 uncultured Planctomycetales bacterium | reverse complement strand
AACGGGCTCTCCTTTCCCTACTTCTAAAAAACTTTAAAATACTTTGGGAATAAGAAACATCCGTACGCACATCAATACTATCAACATTTACAGAACGAAAAATCTTATCTCTTTTTTCTACTCTGTCAAAAGACCTTCTGGCATATTCCAATCTCACTTTTTTATCTGAACTATCTATTAAAAAATCTTTTCCAGTCTCTGCATCATAAATTTTTACTAACCCCACATCCTGCAATTCAAGTTCATAAGGATCAGTTATAGTAACAGCTACAATATCATGCCGTTTATTAGCCACAGCTAAATCTTTTTTAAAATCTTTTGCAAAAAAATCAGAGATAAGAAAAGTTACAGTTTTGCGTGTAGTAACTTTACTTAAGTATTCAAGTGCCACATTAATATCTGTGCCTTTTGATTCCGGCTTAAAATACAAAGCTTCACGAATAACACGTAAAACATGACGTATACCTTTTCTAGGAGGAATAAATTTTTCAATTTTATCAGTAAAAGCAATAAATCCGACTTTATCGTTATTTTTCACAGCAGACAATGCCAGAACTGAACAAATTTTTGCAGCAAGCTGGATTTTTAATTGAGATTTTGTCCCAAAATATGAGGAAGCTGACATATCTAAAAGAATCATTACTGTTAATTCACGTTCTTCAACAAACTTTTTTACAAAAGGTTTACCCGTACGTGCAGTAACATTCCAGTCGATAGAACGGATATCATCTCCTGGCTGATATTCTCGGACTTCATCAAACTCCATACCTTTACCTTTAAATACACTTTGATACTGTCCGGCAAAAATATCAGTGACCTGACGAGAAGTCGTTATTTGAATCCGCCTAACATCTTTGAGAATCTCTTTAGGTATCATTTCATTAAATTTTTAAGGGACTTCTACTTCACTAAAAATTTTTTTAATAATATCATCAGAATTTTTTTCTTCAGCTTCTGCTTCATAAGAAACAATAACACGATGGCGCAATACATCAGGGCCAATAGATTTCACATCTTGAGGAGTAACATACCCTCTTCCTTGTATAAACGCATAAGCTTTACTCGCTAAAGTCAAAAATATTGTAGCTCTTGGAGATGCACCATACTGGATTAATCCAGCTAAATCATCAAGTTTATACTTTTTAGGGTCTCTTGTAGCAAAAACTATATCTAGAATATATTTTTCAAGTTTTTCATCCATATAAATCTCATCCACAACTTTACGTGCCCGCACAATATCTTCAGGGCTAATAACCTTATTAACTTCAATCTTACTGCTAGTAAAACTCATCTTCTTTAAAATTGCATGTTCTTCTTCTCTTGTAGGATATGTAATATTAAGTTTAAGCATAAACCTATCTACCTGTGCTTCAGGCAAAGGATAAGTACCCTCTTGTTCTATAGGATTTTGGGTTGCCATAACTAGAAAAGGATCATCTAACTTAAAAGTATTTTCACCTATCGTTACTTGCCGTTCCTGCATTGCTTCTAACAAAGCACTTTGAACTTTAGCTGGAGCACGATTAATTTCATCAGCTAAAATAATATTAGAAAATATAGGTCCTTTTTTTGTAGTAAAATTTCCATCCTTTGGGTTATAAACAAGAGTACCAATCAAATCCGCCGGCAATAAATCAGGAGTAAACTGCAATCTCTGAAATTTAGTGTTAATTGCAGATGATAACGTTTTAATAGAAAGAGTTTTAGCTAAACCAGGAACCCCCTCAACTAAAATATGCCCATTTGCTAAAAGTCCTACTAGCAATCGGCTAATTAAATAATCCTGACCTACTATAACTTTACGCATTTCAGCAGTCAAAGAAGTAATAAATCCGCTTTCTTTTGCTACTTTTTCATTAACTTGCGAAAATCCACCTAACATAATCTCCTCCTTTAGAACTTTAAGAAATTAACGTTTGCAAATCCTGCAAAAATTGCAAACTGTAAATAGAAACTATATAAAAAACCAAACACTTAACTTTATAAAATTTTGCTTCCATTTCTAAAATTACTTTAACTCCATCAACCTTAACTTTTTTAGTTTTCATTAAAAACCAAATATGCCTTAATTTTAAAACTTCAGATTGAGAATATAACCTGGACTTTCCTTTTTTTCTTGGAGGAGAAATAATCTTTTCTCTATCCAATTGTTTTAAAACCCAAATAGGAATATCTAATAACCTACAAACAACTCCTGTAGGCATAATCGGTTCATTATCATGAATCTTAAACTCATTTTTTTTCATTATCAAATTTTTAACATAAATTTATTTTTTTGTCAATTATTTTCGAAAAATTTTTTTCGTTTTTCGAAAATAATAAAAACTACAAAACCGCAAAACTAAAATTAGCTTCGCGGTTTATAGTATAGGGAGTTGATAACCAAATTTTTTTGCTTCTAAAATAATTATCGACAAAAAAAATTAAAACTTAAACTCCATGTATAATATTTTTTATTTTTTGAATTTTGTTGAATTTTTCAGAACTCAACAAAGGCAATGTGCTATTGTTATGATACAAGGGATCCAAATCTAACTTCAAACCCGCACGTTCAAAATCAACAGTTCCTGGAATAGGCGAATATTCTTCCAAATGTATTTTAACCCCTAAGGATAAAACAAATTCTACAGAATTTTTTATTTCCATTAAATCTTGATCTGGTAACCCAATTAGAATATTTGCGCCAATATCTTTTAAATCATACCCAGCTTTTTTTAAATAACTTATTACTTTCAAAAAATCTTCATTACAAGTTTTACTACCTGTAAGTTTATGTCTTTTCAGCACAGCTGTTTCAAAACCTAACCGAGGATTTACAAAACCAGCCTTTTTAAATAATAACGCTAACTCTTGATCAATTAGCCTAACATGTAAACCACCTGGGGTATGGAAATTTATCTTTATCCCTCTCTCAACAACTTTATTTAGTATAATTTTTAAATGTTTATCCGCATTATAAAGTAATGCATCATCGTAAAAAGCAAAATCCTTGATTCCACGTTTATAATAATATTCTACGTAATTAGTAATTAAACTAGGCTTAATCTGGTAAAAATCTTTCTCTAGTAAATACCAACCACAATAACTACATTTATTTGGGCATCCCACAGAAGTACGCAATGTAATATATTCTAAATGATCATATAAATCATAATATGGCAAAATTTCTTGAATATTCATAGGAGTTATATTCAAATTCCATTTTGCAACTTTATTAATCAACAATAAAATCTCATTAATATCATGCCCTGAATAAACAAAATCCGCTTTACTATTTTTTCGAGCGTGATCAGAACATAACTGTGCATAAATTCCACCTAAAATAATTGGAACATCTGGAAACTTTGTTTTTACTAAACTAATAATATCAAAAACACCTAAATACCAATAAGTCATCGCACTTGTAACTAATATAACATCTGGTTTGGGCTCAGAATCTAAAATTTTTTGAAAAAAAGATAATGGAAATCCATAACGTTTATAATGACGAGGAATATTTTTAAATATTTCCGGTTTTTTTATTATTTCATTAAAATATCGCCCCCTGCCCCATTGAGAATTTTTGGCAGGCTTGCCATCTAAAAAATTTTTTAATCGTAAATCGAATCTATCTTGGCAATCAATTAAACTTAAATCAACCCCTAATTTTTTCAAACAACCCGCAATATTAAGCAACCCCATAGGTTTAGCCCAAAGATCATAAGCCGCAAAATCATATATCCAAGGATTAATTAATAAAGCTCGCATATTCCACCTTTAAAATTAAAATTTTACAATAGTTATATTATTTTATATTAAATTCTTCTTATTAAAAAGAAAATTGTAAAACAAAAAAGCTGGACTTGTAAGTCCAGCTTTTTGCAATAATTAATTTATTAAATACTTACCAAACTAACTTAAAAATAACAGAGTTACCTTGTACTGATATAGCCCCACGAGCAATCTTACCTGGTTTAAAAATAAATGGAGCATGATATTCAGAAACAGGCACAGTTTGAATTTTATTAATTTCTCTAAGTACCAATGTTTTTTGAGTAGGCGTTAATTTTGAATAAAATATTGCCCAACGATCTACACTTAAAACTTTAAAACTAACTTGATAAGGTCCATTACCAGAAATCCCTGCACACCCTACTGTTAAATAAGCAGCTGCATCAGAACTTGACGCTCCTGCAAAAGATGCTGTTGGTAAAATCAATGAAGCCAATAAAGCCATTACTGTTACTAATATTCCTAATTTTTTCATTCTAAATCTCCTTTTGTTTTTATGAACCGACCCGTTCATACATCCTAATATGGATGTACTAGGGAGTTTAACCTATGAAACACTAAAATTCAAGGCCAAAAGTAAATATTTTTTAAAGTATTTATTAAGCATTTTAAACTATTGCTAATAAATAACTTATAAATACTCATTCTTTTATTTTCTAATAAAAAACTTAACTCTCATGTTGCTAAAAAGAAACATTTTTAATAATGCCTTTTGAAAAATTAAGAAAACTATTTTCTTATGATTCGCTTAATCCCTGAGATATACTTAAATCGGTAGGCGCTCGACCTAAATCCTGGAGAAGTTTTACAACATCATCAACCTGCATTTTAATTGACTCACAATCATGTGCCCTATTAGGATATATATTATAAAATTTACGATATTTTAAAGGCGTTAAATTTAACATAACTGAACTCCCGCCAGACATTAAACCATTTCTTCTTGCTTCTTTATTTAAAGTTTCAAAAGCTGTAGTAACCAAAATTTTCGAATCCTGCGCACACATAATTCTCGCTAAACTTAAAACCTTAAACATTTTATCTGAATCTATTACAGGTTCTTTTGATAATAAAGTACCTGGATGTGGTAAAAAAGGACCAAAACTAAACATCTCTGCTTTTAATTCATGCGCTAAATTAATATCGTTAATAATATCTTCATCAGTCTGGCCAGGCAATCCAATTAAACTACCAGTAAATATTAAATAACCCATTCTATATGCTTCTTTTAGATGCTTAATTCTATCTGCAAAATTACTTAATGATTTTATCTTTTTATATATATTTTGATTAGAAGTTTCAAAACGCATTAATAACCCTCTAGCTCCTGCGTCAAAAAATAATTTTAAATTTTCAACACCTATTTCTCCAAAACTAATACAAATAAAAATTTTAAAATCATCTATTATTCTTTTAACAAACACAGCTAACTCTTTATAATCGTAACCACAATTTTGCCCGCTTTGCAAAACAATAGATTTAAAACCATAAACTTCCACACACTCTTTAACCGTTGCATAAATTTCATCTAAAGACATTTTGTAGCGAAATAAATCTTTATTCACATTAGAAATACCACAATAATGACAATTCTGACTACAATGATTAGAAATTTCGATTATTCCATGCACACAGCAAGAATTATCATGAAACTTCTTACGGAGATTATTAGCTGTATTATAAAATGCACTAAGATTGGTCTTATTAGATAAACTTAACAGATACAACTGTTCTTCTAGCAATAATCCTTCTAAATTCAACGCCTTATCTAATATTTTTTGCAATTTAGGGTTAACCACATCGGTCTTTTTTAATAAAGACGCATCAATCTCTTTTAATTCAAAAAATAAATCTTTCCAATCATCAAGAATTTTTAAAGCTAACGATTCTTCGATTTTTTGCAATATATAACCGCCTTGCGCATAAACATAATCACCCACACGCAAATCTTTTATTTCGTTCAAAGTTTTTTTCTCTTCACCGAAATAATCAACAATAGCAATTTTATCTTTGATTAGTTTAACTTTTCCAGGAATGGCGTAACACATAATTCTTATGCGGTCTCGATTTCAATATTCTCAACGTAAAATTCTTTACCTTTGTTTAAAATTACTGACTCACTACAACAAAAAGGACATTTGAACTCACGTTTTACATCTTCAAAAACCTTGGAACAATCTTTACAAAGAAGCTTTGGCTTATAATGATTAATGACAATCTGAGCCCCTTCTAAAATAGTTCCCTTAGAAAAATCACTAAAATAAAGCTTTATGGATTCATCATCAAACCCCACAAGCTCTCCCAAAGCAATATTAACTTTAGTGATTTTAACAGCTTTATTTTCCTGCGATTTGGTTAGAATTTGCTCAACTAAATTCTTTACTGCGTGGTGTTCATGCATTTTGGTATGACTCTTCTTTTTTTACGGTGGTTGGCTGAGTATAAGTATTATTCATAAGTATACATTTTTTAGGGCAATTTTCCGTGCAACTACTACAAGCAATACATTTCAATCTATCAATAGTCCATTTTTTCTGCTCTCTTGAAACAACAATTGCGCCTGTAGGACACTTACGCTGGCAAATTCCGCAAAAAATACACAGTTTTATATCAACTGCAACATGCCCTCTTGTAGTTTTACCAAATTCTCTTTTCCCAAAAGGATATTGTACAGTTGCTGCTTTTTTAAATAAACTTCTTAATACAAGTTTTGCAATAGAAAAAAAACTCATTTTATCTCTCCGTACAGCTAATACAAGGATCTATAGTTAAAACTAAAACTGGAACATCCGCTAAAGAACACCCTGGTAAAATTTTCAATAAAGCTGGAATATTCGCAAACGTAGGAGTTCTTACTCTCAAACGCTGCAAAAACTTTGTACCATCAGCTTTAGCATAATAAATAACTTCACCCCTTGGCTGTTCAGTCCGTGCAAAAAATTCACCATTCGGAGTTCCTAACACTTTCATATCAATCGGACCTGCAACCATTTTCTCAGCACACTGACGTATAATATCAAAAGACTGAAATAATTCTTTTACTCTAACAACACATCTACTATAACTATCTCCGTCTTTTTCAACTATAGGCTCAAAATTAATGGATTTATACGCCGCATAACCTAACTTTCTCATATCCTGACCAACATTACTACCTCTTGCCGTAGGACCAACGGCACCTAAAAAGAAAGCATCATCTTTACTTAAAACACCAACTCCACATAATCTATGCTTTACTGATACATCATGAATAAAAACATCCGTTACTTCTTTTATTTCTTTTTCATAACTTTGAAGTTTTTTTATAATGTTTTTTAAATCTTCATCAGAAATATCCCTACGCACTCCACCAACCTTAGCTGTTCCAAATATTACGCGTCCACCAGTAGTCTCTTCAATAATATCTAAAATTCGTTCTCTTAACTTCCAACTGTGCATAAATAAACTTTCAAAACCAAAAGCATCCGCCATTAATCCTAGCCACAACAAATGACTGTGAATTCTTGACAATTCAGACCATATAACACGCAAGAATTGCGCTCTTTGGGGAACATCCAACTTCATAATTTCTTCAATAGCAATACAATAACTCATGCCATGTATAAAACTACAGATACCACAAATTCTCTCTGCGACATAAACATATTCTATAAAATCTTTTTTCTCGACTAATTTTTCAAGACCACGGTGGATAAAACCCACAGAAGGAATTGCTTCAACAACTTTCTCATCTTCCAAAACTAAATCCAAATGCACTGGCTCTGGTAAAACTGGATGCTGCGGCCCAAAAGGAATAATTGTTTTCTTTCCCATATTAATTCTCTTTCGCAAAAGGATGTTTTACCGACATGCGATAAAAATTACCTTTATAATCAACAGCAATATCACTGATTTTTATTCCAAATAAATCATGAATCTCATTCTCGTACAAAAAAGCATTCCAATAAACTTTACTTATACTTGGCACATTAACATCAGAAGAATTAACTAAAATTCTTAAATTAACAAAACTAAAATCCTTATCAAAAGAATAATTAATTTCAAACCCATCTGGCTTTAATTTAGTACAATTTATCTGAACTAAACGATAGCTTTCATTACAATAATTTGTAACTTTATCTACCAAATCTTTGATTTCAATATTAATATGTTTTTGCTCTTCAATCATAATTACCTACTTTTTGACTATTTTCTCCAGATAAACTCTTTTTCTCTTATCTGAAATTGCTTCATTCTTAAAAATCTTATATCCTCTTTTTTGATAAAAATAAATATTTCTTCTGCTTTTATCTCCGGTAAACAACTCAAACCTCTTAGCCTCAGAAAATTTTTCTTCGATTTTTTTCATCAATTTCGAACCGATACCATAATTCTGGTAAATCGGATGTACAAATAACCTTCCGATAAAACAACTATCATTTTCTAAATAAGCACGAACAGAACCAACAATCTTTCCATCTAAAACTGCCTCTAGAAAAAACTTACTTTTAAAATCTTCCACTATTTCACTTGATGTTTGATTAAGAGGCGCTAAAGAATAATCGTTATAAATTTCCGCTTCACTCAAATAAGCAAGCTTTTGTAACTCTAAAATTTCATTAGCATCTTTTTGAGATGCTTCTTGAATAATCAACTCTGCTAACCCAGAAACCATATGGTCTAATTTTAATTTCTTTTCTTCTAAAATACCAACTGCTTTTATTATTCCATCTATAATTGATTCCGGCCTTGCAGCACAACCAGGAACATAAACATCAACTGGTATAACTTTATCAACCCCTCCAGAAACATTGTAACACTCGGCAAAAATACCACCTGAACAAGCACAAATACCAGTAGCAACTACAACTTTAGGATCAGGCATTTGATTATATATATTCTGTACTATTTCTTTATTTTGATCATTAATAGAACCTGTAACAACAAAAATATCTGCGTGTTTCGGATTACCAGTATTAATAATACCTAATCTCTCAACATCATAAACAGGAGTTAAACAAGCTAATACTTCAATATCACAACCATTGCAGCTTGAACCATCATAATGGATAACCCATGGGGACTTACTTAAAGTTTTCATATTAATTTTTTAAAAAATGTAATAATATTATATTTCCAGCACCAAAAATCAGTGCAACTAACCATGCACTAACCACCATAACCTGCCACTTGACTCTTGCAAAACAATTATCTATAAAGATAACAACAAAATATGCTAATAGAGAAACAACAATTCCCACAACTGGAAACTTAGCAAAAAACAAATAAACAAATCCTAGCACCAAAACATTTTCATACCAGTGGCCTACTTCTATCATAGCTAATGCTTTACCAGAAAATTCTGTAGTAATCCCCTTAACAACTTCTTGATGAGCATGATGCGACGTAGACAAATCAAAAGGCGATTTCCTGAATTTTATAGCTAAAATAAAAATAAAAGCAACAAGTACTCCTGGTAAATGCATAAACAACAATTTATCTGAACTTACAATATTTTTTATCACAAATGAACCTGTAACCATATACATCCCAATAGCCACTAAAATCACTGCCGGTTCATAAGCCATAATCTGCAATAACTCTCTTTGCGCACCGATAAAACTATAAGGAGAACTCGCTTTATATCCTGCTAAAACAAAAAATATACAAGCTAAAGTTAATGCAAAAATTACTAACAATATATCTTCCCCTATAAAAAATAAAGCTCCTGTAAAAATAATTAATAAAAAGAAATAAAATATATAAAAATTCTGAGAACGCCGTACAACCAAATTTTCTTTCTGTAATAACTTTAAAACATCATAAAAAGGCTGCCATAATGGCGGGCCAACTCTTGATTGCATCTTCGCATTAATAATTCTATCTAAACCCGAAATAATTCCGCCTATTAACGGAGCCCCAATAATATAAATTAGAATAATTATAAAAGTTTTCATATGAAAGTAGCAATAAACGCAAATATTATGATTACAATACAAACCACAATACTAACATTTAATAATTTTTTTTCATTAAAATATTTTTCTAAATAATAACTTTTCATTTGGATATTTTTAATATCACTTAAAGAACCATAAAAAGAATTGCCTTTTGGAGTATTCGCTCCACCTAAATAAGCATCAACAACTTTAACTCTCTTGCCATAATTCAAAAAGCTTAAAGGAAATAATAAAACCATAGTTAACATTATTGACATTATAAATAAATTACCTTTACTTAAAGTAATTGTAGTCCCATAAATCTCTTGAATATAAGGTTCAATTAAAAAATTAGCAACAACATTAAATAATCCGCACATCGCCACTGTAAGAACTGATAAGCTTACTAAAGGAAACCACTGTGTATTAGTTATTCCTTCTTCTTTATCTTCTTGATTTGAATCAGTAACAGTTAAAAGCCTACCCATCCATTTAACCCAAAAGAAAAGTGTAACTGCACCACCAAAAACAACAAACATTGCCAATAAAGGATTATAATCTACTAAAGCCTGCAAAGCTGCCCATTTACTTATCAACATTCCAAATGGTGCCAAAAACATACCTGACATTCCTATTTGCAACATTATTGAAAGCTTAGGCATAGTAATAATTAAACCTGACATATCTTCAATATTTCGGCTATGAATTTTATGCTCAATAACCCCTACACACAAGAAAAGCAAACATTTAGCAACCGCATGAAAAATTATTAATAAAACTGCCGCCCAAACTGCTTCATAAGTCCCCACACCTGCACATAAAACAATTAATCCCAAATTTGCAATCGTAGAATACGCCAATACTTTTTTAGCATCACTCTGAGAAACTGCTAAAAAAGTTGTGATTAAAAAAGTTATCCCCCCTACTAACGCAATCATAAAGCCACAAGTTGTTCCCTGTAATAAAGAAGCCAATCTTACAATTATATAAACACCTGCTTTTACCATTGTACTAGAATGCAACAAAGCAGAAACAGGCGTTGGAGCAACCATTGCACCTAATAACCAACCAGAAAAAGGTAACTGTGCTGATTTAGTTAATCCTGCAAAACTAATTAACACTACAGGTAATAGAACTAAAGACTTAGACATCGCCATAAGCTTATCTAACTCAATAATTTTATTTGTTATAAAAAGATATACTATTCCAACAGCAAAAGCTAATCCACCAATAAGATTAAACTGCAATGCTTTCAAAGAATTATTTTTAGATTCCTCATTACCTTTATAACCAATCAAAAGAAAAGAACATACTGTGGTTATTTCCCAGAAAAAATACAACCATAATAAATTATTAGAAAAAACCACCCCAAACATTGCTGATAAAAAAACAAAAATCAAAAAGAAAAAAACATGTCTATTGTCTTTTACTTCTTTACGAAAATGATGATGAAAATCTTCCATATAACCTAAAGCATAAACACTAATTAAACCTCCGATAAAACCAACAATTAAAGCCATAATAACAGAAAATTTATCAATAAAAATATCATGTTCTACTACGATGGAATGCTTATAAATAAATTCAAAAACTGCTACTACTGCTGTTTGCAAAACCGATAAAGCAATAATCCAAAATTTTTTATTTTTTATACCTATATAAATAAGATAAATGGCTACACAAATTTCAACTAACAACATAATTTGCGTAATAAGGTGAGATTCAATTTTAAAATAAATAATATTATTAGAAAAAGTATCTAATAATAACCGCAAACATCCAACAAATAAAGCAATTGCACAAACAATGACAGTAAAAAATCTAACTTGCTTGTTTTTAAATATCAATAAAATAACAGCTGCCAACAATGGCGCTAAAATCAAAAAAAATGGAACTGGCATTAACTTCTCCTAAAAAAAATAAAAAAAGTCCTCCCTGTATTTTTTTAACACAAGAAGACAACTCCGTCTTTTGTTTTACTACTATTTAAATTTAATATATTTTACTATCTTTAATCAAAAAGTCAACTCAATATTAATACAATACAAATATCAGCTCAACCCCTAATGCTATTTTAGTGAAAAAACATAAGGATTTATAAAAAAGAAATCCCGATTAAATCCGCTTTTCACGCGGAATAATCGGGTTAAATATATAATCTATATAAATTTCTTAGTTCTAAACTACTTTGATATTAATCGCTCTTGGACCTTTTTCAGAGTTTTGAACATCAAAAGAAACTTCCTGATCTTCATTCAACGCATCCATCTGAACTCCAACTACACCTGAATGATGGAAAAATAATTCTCTTCCGTCAGTATCGCTAATAAAACCAAAACCTCTATCCTTCACAAGTTTCTTTATTTTACCTGTATGCATTTAATTTCTTTCTTTTGAAAAAAAATGCCCGATACTATTCGCATCGGGCATAAATTTTTAAGGCTTATATTTTAACCACCTTCACTGCTTGCTCACCTTTTGGGCCGTTCTGTACTTCAAATTCTACTGACTGACCATCATTTAAGGTTTTGTATCCTTCACCTAAAATTGCTGAATGATGAACGAATACATCGCTACCAGATTCTGTGGTGATAAAACCGTATCCTTTTTGATTGCTGAACCATTTTACTTTTCCTTTTGCCATGTTCTTTGCTACCTCCTTCCTCAAGTTATTATAGTAAAGAAGGACTAAAAACAAAAAAACCGAAAGGCTAGAGCTGCACACCATTTCGGTTTAAGCTTCCTAATCTTCTACTTACTACAATGACAAGTTTAACACTTTTACCCGCATTGTCAATAAAAATGTTTATTATTTTAAACCAGCTAAAAGTGAGAATTTTTTGTTAAAAATTCGCCCAAAACTTCCTTATAATCTTGAGAAGTAATATAAATATCGTCATTATGCCCACCATCAAAAGATAAAAATTGTTTTGGATCTTGCGCTTGCCTAAAAATCAACTCACCGTCTAAAAATGGTATAATTTCATCTTTTTTCCCATGTACAATTAACTTTGGAATAGCTATCTTTTTTACCTTAGATAAACAATCAAACCTTTGTCCAACTAAAAAACCCATAGGTAAAAAAGGTATCTTCTGCTGCGCTCTTCTTACAACTGAAGCAAAACTCCCTTCTAAAACCATAGCAAACACTTTACGCCTAACGCATAAATCTGCAGCTATCGGCCCTCCTAAAGACTTACCATAAACTACAATTTTTTCCTTATTGATATCTTTACGCGTTAATAAATAATCAAACGCAGCCTGTGCATCATTATATAACCCATTTTCAGTAGGTTTCCCATCGCTTTTGCCAAACCCGCGATAATCAAAAATAAAATAATTTACCCCTAACTTATTAAAAAACTTTATTTTATCCAAACGATCTGAAATATTACCCCAGTTGCCATGACAATATAAAAAAGTAAATTTTGCTCCCTCAACAGGTATAAACCATCCATTTAAAACGACACCATCTTTAGCTGTAAAATTAACTTCTTCATATTTCAATCCTAAATTACTAGGATTACCTTTTATATCATGAGTAGGGATATATAAACTTTTAGCCTCAAAATAGACAAATACCAGCTTAAGAATAATAACCAAAATTAAAATAACAATAATTATTTTCATTTCCTTCTTTCTTTTAGAATTTTACGGTATTCTTTTACCTGTTTTAAAGTCGGGAACAAATAAGTTTTAGTATCCGAATAATTATTCACTAATGGAATAAATTTCGGATCCTCCAACTTTTTTAAGGCTTCCACCATTAAATTAACAGCATCAGCAAACAATAAATCCAAAACTTTTGCATAAGAAATTTTCGGATCAAGATCAAATTTTTTCTGTAAAATAATATCTCCCGCATCTATCTCCTTATTCACAAAATGAATTGTTACTCCATATTCAGGCGGCTGATTAGCATGCGACCAAAAAGACCCTAAACGTCCTCTAAAATGCGGCAACAAAGAAGCATGACGATTAATAATTCCTTTTTTAGCGACCTGCAAAATATCTTCTTTAAGTAGCATTTCAGTTTGATTAATAATTACATCCAAAGCAAACTCTTTTAATTTATTCACAAAATCTAATGAATTTAAATCTTGAGCATAAATAATAGGTATTTTATACTTTTTTGCGACAACTTCCACACTACGATTATCAAAAATTTGTCTTAATGGGCCTAAAAGTTTAAAAAACTTTTGTCTTAAAATAATAAATAAATTCCGTAAAAAACCATATGGCTCTAGAAGTAACCATAAAATATAAACATTTTCAATTTTTTGCTTTAATGTTTTAGGATGATTACCAGCTCCACGATCACCAGCAATAACAACAACCGCAATGTCTTTATACCTTTGATTGATTAACCCAACAAAAAAAGGACTAAAACATACCGGTTCTTCCTGAGCAATTATTGCAATACGCATATTTTATTTAGGCAATATTTTAATTGTACCAGCTGCACCATTAAGAATTACCCTATCTCCACTTTGTAAAATTGCTGTCGCATTTTTAACTCCCACAACAGCCGGAATCCCCATCTCACGAGCAACTATAGCAGAATGAGAAAGCATACTTCCTTTTTCTACAATTAAACCACTGATAGATGGAAATAACACAATCCACCCTGGATCAGTCTGCTTTGCCACCATAATTTCACCGTTTAGTTTTAAATCGTTATCCGGTTTTAAAACTACACGCACCTCTTTTTCTAAAATTCCAGGACAACACCCTAAACCCTTTAATAAATCTGATTTAGAATTTTCTATAACATCTTTCTTAAAAATATTTTCAAAATAAACATCACCATTTGTTTCTATATGATCATCTGGATTTTCTTGCAAATAACTTTCAAACTCTTTTTTTCGTAAACTAATTAATTCTTTAATATTAACACAAACAGAAGTACCTTCAATACACGACCAAATCTCATCTATCGTTAAATAAAAAATATCTTCTGAAGCATCAAGAACTCCTTTAGTCTGCCAATTTTTCCCTATACTCCTAAATATATTTCTAATCAAACTATATGCCTGCGTACGTGCAAATCGCTGGTTTTCTCTATTGCGAATTGCCCATCTTGCATTTTTTAAAACCCAATTATAAACATCTATTTTATCAAAAATAAGTAAAAAGCTTTCTCCACGAAGCTTATTTTTTAATTCTAACTCTGCTTTAGAACGTATTTGATTCTCATGTTCAGCCTGTTTATCTGGATCTACAACAGTATTTCTTAAATAATTTTGAATCATCGCAATACAAAAAATTGGATTATCTTTAATTGGGATAGATTCAAGCTTCATCTCATTAATACACCGAACCCCATATTCTTGTAAATAATCTACAAATTTTCCATAAATCGGTTTAAATTCAGCATCAAATCTTAGCCTGTTATATGCATCCTCAGGATTAACTTCCAAAAATTTTTGTTTTAAAATTGAATCCTTCTCAATATCTCTGGCAATATAAAAAAGTTGTGTCGTAACCTGTGTACTTTTAATATTTCCCTGCCCACAAAGCAGATCATTCTGTAAACTCCCGTCAACATCTATATTCCATTTTAAAGTTAAACTTTTTAGTAATCCATAAAAAATCATTGCCTCAAAATCATTAGTTATAGGAGCTTTCCATTGCCAAAGTACTTCATCTTCAAGGTTACGATATACTTTCATTAATTCATACGGCGGCATTGCTTCAAAATCCATTTTTGAATACAAAGAATAAACTTTATTAAAATTTTGATGGAACGCTTCAATACTTTTAGGCAATAATTTATGGGCCTGCCACATTTTAAAACCAACTTTTACTAATTTAGGCAATTCTACAAAATATTTTTCAAAAATACTTTTAGGTTTTTTCATGCAATCAAAATCTGCCGTTACCTGCACACCCATCATCTGTTCCATAAACTTCTTGTTATACTCAAAACCCGGCATAAGAGAAATTAATTTATACCAATTTAGCAAATTGTAATAAACTCTTCCTTTAATTAACCCCAACATATTTTCATAAATATTGCGATTTTTAAATATAGTTTTCTCATCAATTCCAAGAGTCTGACAAAACTGCCAGTAAACTGCAAAATAAGCTTTACGGATAAAAGAAAATGTTAACGGAGTAGTTACTCCAGAATAACTTTCCACAATATTAGAATTATCCCAAACTTTAAAATTCTCATCTTTCTTTAGACTAGTTATAGGACGAGATTGAAGTAAATAAATTTTGTTATGTTTAATACTAAATTCTATATCTTGAGGCAACTCTCTCTCTCTAGCTACTAAAAGAGACAATTTAGTTAACTTCTTAATTTGCTTCTGATTAAGAGTTGCAATATTAGAATCAATATTATCAACATCCTGATAAACCGTTCCACCTTCTACAGAAAAAACAACAGCCTGCTTTTTTTGCCCAATCTCTGTTTTTAAAATTTTACCTTTTGGATTAACAACAAACGTATCTGCATCTAAATTACCAGATACTAATCCTTCACCCAACCCAAAAGTACTTGTAATCAACAACTCATCAGGTTTACTGTTTAAAGGATTCACACTAAAAACAACACCTGAAACATCTGCCTCTATCATTTGCTGGACTACAACTGCAATATTTACATCCCAAGGATCAATTTTATTTTGCATCCGATATAAAACTACCCGCTCTCCAAAAAGAGAAGCCCAACACAATTTTAAACTATTAATAAATTGCTCAAAGCTAGAAACATTCAAAAAAGAATCCATCTGTCCAGCAAAAGATAATTTAGCACCATCTTCATCGCTAGCAGATGATCGCACTGCTACAGTTTGCTTTTCCTTATTAGAAATTTTTTTCCAAATTTTTTTTAACTTTCTTAAATATTCTGCGTCAAAATCAAATTTACTTATATACTCCCTTAAAACACTAGCTTTTTGTTTATAATCAAAATAATCAGTTCCAATAATTTCTATAAATTTTTTATCTTGCAATAAAACAGATTTATAAAAATCAGTCGTAAATGTACCCCAAACTGGTACATTTCTATATAAACTTTTCAGAATATGCAATCCTAAAGCTTTGCCTCCAATTTTAGAAGAAAGCTCAGGCTTAATTTTTATCCGATCATTATGCCAAATTATTATTCTTTCCTTAATCATTTTTTTAAGAACCCCCCTATAACAATAGTCACATTATAAAAAAGTATAAATATTGAACATACTATCCTAAAAAACTTCGCCCACTTTAAATTATTATATTTAACATAAAACAAAGAACTAACCATAGTTAAAACAAATAAACTGTGCAATAAAACAAAATATAAAAATCCTATTTTAAATTTTACACCAAACCAAATAGCTATTAAGTATGCAACAAAAGCCATAAACACTACATTCAATGCTGCCCTAAAAATTCCTAATCGTTTAGAATACGATTCTACTAATTCTTTTTCTTCTTCTTTCCCAAAAGTTTTACGTCCAAACTCAAAAATATTAAATATCATCCAGTTTGAAAAAGCAAAAATCCAATATTCTATTGGAACTTGCCAAAAATGTAAATTACATACAGAAGAAAAAATATATAAAGACATCCAAGAAGAAACTATTGTATGCATCATCGCATAAGTTGCTAAGCGCGGCCTCAACCATTGACTAATAAAAAACTCTTTATACATGATTAAAGTATAAACACATACAAACACGCAAGATAATAAAGCTTCTAAACTGATAAAAAAACTAATAAATATTTCTAAAAAAATCATAAAAAAAGCTACAAATTTTGCTTCATTCAATGAAATAAGACTTCTAGCTAACGGCCTTTCTGGATGAACTTTTAAATCAGTTTGATAATCCTTTATTTCATCAAAAATGCGCATATGAAAAAAAACATACAGTATAACGAAAAAACTAAGGATATGATTTCTTGTTAAAGGCCAAATAACTTGCTCCATTGTCAATGCTGCAATAAATGCATTAGCTAAAAAGAAAAATAATATTAAAAGCAAGTGTTCACCTAAAGGAAACCGTTCTTTTATAAAAATACTCCATCTTTTCAGAAAACTGATTTTTTTATCCATTATAATTTGATTTTAATATTTCTTTTAATTTAGAGTATTCAACTTTACTATGATGTCTCGGATCCAAAGGGATATCATCAACAATGACTATTTTATCTAAAGGAATACTATTTTGCATGAAAGTATTAATAATTTTATCAAAACAACCTTCTGCTGCTGAAACTTCAAATCCCGGTTTTAATGAAATTACCGCCCAAGACTTCTCCCCTAAAACAGCATCTTCCATTCCCAAAAAAGCTGCCTG
>CAYQXW010000008.1:0-18315 GCA_964421615.1 uncultured Planctomycetales bacterium | reverse complement strand
GGGTGGCTAACGGGGCTCGAACCCGCAACCCCCAGAGCCACAGTCTAGTGCTCTAGCCAATTGAGCTATAGCCACCATAAAAATTTTAACCATTTGAGTAGCTACTTACTAATTTTAATACAAACCTCAAATGCTGGGGTATTTTAGTTACTTCTTATAAACTTCGATTATATCAAAAAATTTTTTTAATGTATATAAATTTTTTCTTTTTATTGCCGATACTTAGATATATAATAATAAAAAGGAGATTTAAATGGCAAATAATAAACGTAATCCTATATTAAAATGGAAAAACGACATCAGCAACCCCTTTATCATTGTAATATTAAGCAGCATGACTTTATTTACTATCGGTTTTTTAGCATTAACCTTAATGACAATGAAAACATTGTCAAAATATTCTGTTCTTGACCAGTCAACTTGGCTTTTTGTTTTTATTATTTTTATTCTTATCCAAATTTGCGTTAACAGTTTAATTTTAATGTTAATGTTTACAATTCTACATAAAACTACAGGCGCATTCCCTAGAATTGAAGCTATTCTAGATAAAATCATAGAAGGAAACTTCTCATTAAGACTAGGCCTTAGAGATGGAGATAATAAACAAGTTGAATCATTAGTCAATAAATTCAATAAAGTATTAGATATTCTTGATTCAAAAACCAAAAAATAATTTAAAAAAACTAAACCTCTAAATATTTAAGTTATCTTAAAATTTAGAGGTTTTTTATTTATATCGGGGCGACAGGACTTGAACCTGTGACCTTCTGCTCCCAAAGCAGACGCTCTGAGCCAAACTGAGCCACGCCCCGTTAAATTCTTTTTTTACTTCCGACAACCGTCTCGATAATACTGAAAAAAGCTTTTGATAAATCTGTAACACCTCGATACATTCCCTCTACAAATTTCACAGGAACATTTACTAAATTATTAGGCAAACTTTCTTGCCTTTTTTTCGCTTTAACGATTTCCAGCTTATCATCAAATGCAGCCTTTAAATTACCTAATCCCAATTCAGGACTATCCATCTTTGTACGCAAAGTAAAGTCTAACACAATTTTACCCTGATTCAAAGACTTAAATACATCTAATACTACATGCGCTATTTTTTCCATCCGCTCTTGCTGTTCATTAACCTGTCTTTCTTTAAACTGAATTTCGGTTAATTCTAAATGGCAAGGCGCGCTAATTTCATTATTTAAACCTGTAATTTTGCTAGTAAAGAGCAATTTTGCTTTTTGTATTTTTGCCTTTTCTAAATCAAACCAACTTTTATAATAAGGATATAAATATATAGCATCAATATCCTTTATAGTCAAGTCAACTTTTAAATCTTTTTTATAAAAATCGACCCAACCTTTAATATCTAAGCTTCCGCGTTCCTTTATACTCTCCCAAGGGATTTGCCCTGAAATATCAAAATCAATAGTTTCAGGCCGATCTACAGGGAATTTTATATTATAAACATTTACTGCTAAATTATCAATAGTTATTTTTATCGGCTCAGGTCCAGCATTATAATCATTAATTTGAATAACACTGTTTGTAACTAACAATTTTCTTATAATCAATTCTTGTAAAATCAAAACAACTTTTTGTTTTTTCTTAGAATCAATCTTAGACTTTTCTAAATTTACAGAAGTTTTAACAGCACCATCAACTGCAGTCACATCTTGAGAAATATTCTGAACATTTTTATCTTCTTGCTTCTTAGGGTTATCAATTGTAATTTTAACTCCATCAACTCTTAATGTAGTTAAAATTAAATCTCCTCCCAGGATATCTATAACACCGCCGCCAGCTTCAATCCTTCCAATTTCAAACAACCCCTCAACTTTTACATCTTTTAAAATTAAATCAAAAGGAAACCTTGTCTTTAAACTACCGACACTAGATTTTTTTTGAAATATTTCTTCAAGCTTTTTAGTTATTAGTATTTTTCCTTTAATATTTACAAAAGCATGTAAACTAGCATAAGAAAAAATAACTAATAGAAAAAACAGAAATAGAATTTTAGATAATATTTTCATAAATAAAATATGCGCCTGGCAGGAATCGAACCTGCTACCCACTGCTTAGAAGGCAGTTGCTCTATCCAAGTGAGCTACAGGCGCATAAATTCTAAAAAAATAAAAACAATTACAAACTATTTAAAAACCAAAATTCGCTCGGCTTTGTTGTTATCAAAGGCGGGATTTTATTTTAGATCTTTCTGTTCTTTTGAATCTTTACCACTACTAAAAACTGGGACTTCTTCTCTAGGCTCTGCTGCAACAAAATCTGTAGGTTCTTCAACAATTCTAGCCCAACATTCTAAAGCCCGGCATCTTTCTCCATTTTTATTATAAATCAAACCTAAATTTAAATTTGCTAATTTGTTATGTGGATCAAAAGCAATAATCTGTTCAAAAGCTTCTATTGCTTTATCCATATCCCCAACTTTCGCATACATACAAGCTACATTATTCATAATCTCTTTACGATAACCTGATTCATCGTAAGGATCCATGTATAACGCTTTTTGATACGCTGACATAGCTTTGCTGAGTTCTCCACTTTTTTGTGCTCTAACCCCTTCATTAAAACAAATTACAGATTCTTTTGTGGCCATTTCACCAGCAAAAGAATTAACAGTTAAAACTAATAAAAATATGATCCCAAAAATTACTTTTTTAGGAATCAATGTGCCCTCCTTTTATTATTTTACTTTTGTTGAAATATATTATATCAACTAGTTTTATTATTCTCAATATATTTCTGAATAATTTTTTTTACTTTATTTAACGCTACAAATCTATGACTTAATTTATGCTTTATCTGCGTCCCCAATTGAGCAAAAGTTTTTTTATATTTTGGGATAATAAATAAAGGATCATACCCAAACCCCGCAGATCCTTTTAATTCAAAACCGATAAAACCAAAACATTTCCCTTCAACAACAGCAATTAATCCTTTTTTATCTGCTAATGCAACAGCACAACAGTAATGTGCTCTACGCTTATTTAACGGCACATTATACAATTCTCTTAACAGCTTTTCATTATTTTTATCGTCACTCTTTTCTCGACCACTAAAACGCGCAGATCTTACTCCCGGTTGACCGTTTAAATAATTAACACAAATTCCAGAATCTTCCCCCATTGTCAATTTTTTGGTGAATTTTGCTAACTTCATCGCTTTCTTAATCGCATTATCTTTGAAAGTTTTTCCATTTTCAACAATCTTAGGAGCTGGTTCATAATCAGCGATAGATGTTATTTTTAACTTAAACCCATCCAATATTTCTTCAATCTCTTTTAATTTTTTTTTATTTTTAGTTGCAACAACAAGTTCCAACATTTCCATCTTAAATTATTCCTTCTAAAATATTTTTTTGTTTTTCGATTAAAGTATTAATACCCGCTTGCGCTAACGCTAACATCTCATCCATATCTTTCCTAGAAAAAGTTTTTCTTTCAGCAGTACCCTGAATTTCTATAAATTCATTTGCAGAAGTCATAACAATATTCATATCAACATGAGCACTAGAATCTTCTTCATATGCAAGATCTAGCATTTTTTCACCACCAACAATCCCAACGCTTATCGCAGCTACAAAATCTTTAATAGGAATACTTTTAATTAACCCTTGGGATTTTATTTTATTCAACGCCATAACCAACGAAATAAAACTTCCTGTTATCGACGCTGTCCTTGTACCACCATCACCTTGAATAACATCGCAATCAATCCAAACAGTTCTCTCTCCCATTTTATCCATCTGCGTTATTGTACGCAAAGACCTTCCCACTAACCGCTGGATTTCAAAAGTACGTCCAGAATCTTTACCTCGAGGAATTCGGCTACGGCAAGAACGTGCTAACATTCCATATTCAGCTGTCACCCACCCATTACCTGAATTTTTCATAAAAGGAGGAACACTTTCCTCAACTGAAGCAGAACAAACTACTTTAGTATCACCCATCTCAATTAAACATGATCCTTCAGCATATTTTAAATAATCTGGAGTAATAATAACTTTTCTTAGCTGGTCATTTCGTCTTCCATCAATTCTTAACATAAACAATCCTTTCAAAAATATTAAACTTCATCTAAATATTTTCTTTATCAAAAAACGCAATTTTATTTCTTCCCTGTGCTTTCGCTTTATACAATGCTGAATCAACATTTGATACTAACTCATCTTTACTAATACCTTCACTATAACTTGCAATACCGCCGCTTAATGTCACATTCATCTTTTTATTAGTATCCTGCGTACGCCAATCTTTAGACTCTACAGATTTCCTAATTTTCTCCCCAACAGTTTTTGCTCCATTTAAATCTGTATAAGGCAAAATTATAACTAATTCATCACCACCATATCTGCAACAAATATCAACCTGACGCACATTTTCTTTAATAATATTTGCAACTGTCTTTAAAACCCGATCACCTTCCTGATGTCCAAAACGGTCATTGTATGTTTTAAAAAAATCTACATCCAACATCATAATACTCAAATTATGTTTATAACGCACTGCTCTTTGAATTTCCCTATTCACTGCTTCCTGAAAATATCTATGATTAAATAATCCCGTCAATGCATCAGTAATAGCTAAAGCTCCCAACTTTTCATACAATCTTATATTTTCAATCTGAGTTACTGCTTCATGCGCTAATAAAGAAAGAAATCTTAAATCATCATCCGTAAAAACACGCATGCCAGCCAATTTATCCGTTACATTCATAACTCCAATAATTTTTGTATCAGTTTTCAAAGGAATACTTATAAACGATTTAGTATTGTAATCACTATTTTTTGCAAACTGACGGAATCTTGGGTCAGTTTCTATATCAGCAACAACTAAAGCTTTTCCTTCCTTAGCTACCCACCCGGAAATCAATTCTCCAACCTTAACTCTTAAAGCAGTTTTATTAATACTTGCGCCTCTAGCACCTTTTATAACTAATTCATTTGTACTTTCATCTACTATCATCAAAGAAGCTTTCTCTGCTTCCATAATCTGCACTGCTTTATTCGTCGTAAAATCCGCCAAATCATCTAGATCAAAAATACCTGCCATCATCGTAAAAGAATCTACAATAATTTCTAATTTAAATTTTTCTTTTTCCAACCTATCAACTAATTCTTTATTTTTTATGACTAACTGCTGTTTTTCTATACCACGTTTTACAACTAACCTCAAATGTTCAATATCAAACGGCTTCATGATATAATCATAAGCGCCTAGTTTTAAAGCTTCAATCGCTGACGAAGTCGACGCATATCCTGTAGAAATAACATAACAAGTTTCAGGAGATTTTTTATGCAATATACGCATCAAATCAATTCCCTGAATATCAGGAAGAACTAAATCCATCACTACAACATGAAAAAAATGTTTCTTAAATTCTTCCAGAGCTACTTCAGACCGGTTAGCCGTAACAACAAAATAACCATACTCAGTTAACCCTGCTTTTAAATAATCAGCAATTATTTTGTCATCATCGACTATTAAAACACATTCTTGATTTTGCATTGGCATAACTAATTCCTCCTTAAAAATTAAACAATTTCTACTGGAAGAAAAATCTTAAAACTAGTCCCATTATTAATCTGGCTTTCCACCTCTATACTTGCTTTATGAGCTTTGATAATTTCCCGGCTGATACATAGCCCCAATCCTAAACCCCGGCTTTTAGTCGTCACAAAAGGAGTAAACAAATTATCAATAATCTCCTTAGACATTCCATGTCCAGTATCAGAAATAACCAATAACACTCCTTTATCCGCATTCTTAACACTAATAGTTAACTTTCCTCCCTGCGGCATCGCCTGTAAAGCATTAACAATAATTATAGATATCGCTTCTTTCAACTGTAAACCATCAGCTTTTATCTTAAACACATTCTCACCATAATCCCTGATAATCTCAATCATATTGTCCTTAATCATTTGCGATAAAGTCGGCGTAGACAATATATTATCCACAAGCATCTGTAAATCTAACTCAGAAAAAATTAATTTCTTTGGATAGTGTATTCTAAGAATAGTATTTATAACATTATTCGCATAATTAAGATTGGTCTCTATATCTCTAAGAGAAGATATTGTTTTTTCAGAATCAGAAGAAAAATTATTTTTAATAAACTGCGTACTAGCATTAATCCCAGCAAAAATATTACGCAATTCGTGAGAAACAACCGAAGCCATTCGGCCTAAAGCAGCCATGCGTTCATATTCCAAAAGTTGAGTTTGAGTTTCAGTTAACTTCTCATTACTTTGCGCAAGAGCTTCTTTTGTTTTACGTAACTGAGCCATTGTATTATTAAAAAACTTTCCCAGCTCTTCAATTTCATCATCAGATTTTATCTTAACATGATAATCAAATTTTCCTCGAGCAAAAGCTTCAATCCCCAATTTTAATTTCTTTACTGAAGATGCTATTTTTTCACCGATCAATAATCCCACAATCAACGCAAGAATAATAGAAACAAATACTGCAAGCAAAAATAAAAATTGCGTCTTATCTCTTAAAGCAAAAATTTTTCTTTCTGGAATCCCCACCGCCAAAATGCCTACTACTTTTTTTTCAATATTAAAAATTGGCGAATAGCCACTCATATACCATTCTTTATTGATATTTATTCTACCTACAAACTTATTTTTTGCAGTAAGAACTCCTTCCGAAATTCTGCTATCTAACCCCTGACCTAAAACAAAAGAATTTTTTAAGGTTAAACTTGAAGCAACTCGGATATTATTTAGAAAAACAGAAGAATCAAAATTATCCCCATGAATAATCTTATCCAAAATAATATTTGTGTTATTATTCAATAAATATCCTGCTAAAACTGTACCAACTACAATTTCATTATTGTTAATAAGCGGCATATAAGCAATAACAACTAATCCCTGCTGTGGCTCTAAACCAGCAATATAAGATTTTTCTTGAAGCCCTAAACGTTTCAACTCTTTATCATCAAAAATCTCCGTACTTATTTCAAACTTACCTCGCATTGCCCTCTGCACAAAAACGTTACGACTATAATTATATCCTTCCATCTCTGGACTAGACATTGAAACCAACACTTTTCCACCGACATCTGTTACTACTAAAAAATCTAGTTTTTTTTGTTTAACAATTTTCTGGTATTCATTCTTCAATAAATCCAATTGATTATCATCAACAAGAGAAAATATTCTACGGTTCTGATCTCGGACAATAAATTTCAAATTATCTTTAATAATTTCATAATTTACACAGACTTCTTCTAACTTTGCAGAAACATTTTGGTTAGCATTTTTAACGGAGATTTTTTCTAAAAGACGTAAATTTAAAACAGCTACAATTATCAACGGAACAGTTGAAGTCAACAAAATCATTTTAATGAATTTTGTCTGTAGTTTATTTACCATCATTACCTCTACTTTTAAAAATATTATTCCCGTTTATATCAACAGCAACAATTAAAGGTAAATCTTTTATGGTTAACTCTCTAATTGCTTCAGGACCCAAATCAGCAAATGCTACAACTTTTGATTTCTTAATAAATTGATTAATAAAAGCCCCACAGCCTGCATAAGCTAAAAAATAAATACCCTTATTTTTTTTAATTGATTCAACGACCACACAACTTCGTTCTCCCTTACCAATCATTCCTTTTAATCCACCTTTTAATAATACAGGGCTAAACTCATCCATACGTTTACTCGTAGTTGGACCACAAGAACCAATCACTTTGCCTTTAGGCGTATTTGTCGGACCACAAAAATAAATAACCTCACCTTCAAGATCAACAGGCAATTTTTGTCCTTTAGAAATCATCTCAACTAAACGTTTATGCGCCTGATCACGAGCCGTATAAATAATTCCATTTAGCAGAACTTCATCTCCAACGGTCAAATCTTGAATATCTTTTACATTTATCGGTGTATTTATTTTTTTCACAATATTCCCTCTGCACTTCTGAGCGCGTGGCAACTCACATTTACTGCTACAGGCAACCCTGCAATATGGGTTGGATAAGTTTTCACTTTCACTGCTAACGCTGTAGTACTACCACCCAAACCCATCGGACCAATATTCAATTCATTTATTTCTTTTAAAAGTTCTAGTTCTAAACTTTTTACCTGAGTCTTACGGCTTATATCTAATAACAATGCTTTTTTCGCCAATAAACAAGCAAAATCTGCCGTCCCGCCAATTCCAACCCCAATCACATATGGAGGACAAGCATCTGGTCCAGCATTTTTCACAACATCTATAACAAACTTTTTTATATCTTCAACAGTTGCCGTAGGATTAAACATTTTCAACTGACTTTTATTTTCACAACCAAACCCTTTTGGCAAAACACTAAACTTCACCCGATCTCCTTTTACAATATCAACATGTATCACTGTCGGAGAAAAACTTGATGCTCCTCTCAAGATAGGATCCCGTACGATAGAATTTCTCAAACTTGCCTCTTTATATCCTTGTTCAATTCCTTTATTCACAGCTTTATTAAAATCACCTTTAATACTAACTTCGTTACCAACTTGTGCAAAAACTATCGGCATTCCAGTATCCTGACAAATCGCTAATTTTTCTTTTCGAGCAACCTGTGCATTATCAACAATCACCTGTAATAATTTTTTCGCCCTAGCATTTGTTTCTTTTTTCAATGCAAGATTTAAACTCACTAAAACATCTTTACGCAAATTAAAATTAGCCTGAACACACAACTCTTTAATTATTCCAGTTATCTGTTTTTCAGTAATCGTTTTCATATTTTCTTAAAATACTCACTAACAACTGTAGTTTTAATTCCACCTCGAGGATTAACTTCTGCACTAACTTTTGCCCATTTAGGATCACAGGCTTTTACAAAATCCTCTAAAATTTTATTTACAAAATGCTCATGAAAAATTCCTACATCTCTAAAAAATATCGTATACATTTTGAAAGACTTCAATTCAATACAATATTTCTCCGGAGAATATTCAATATGTATCTGTGCGAAATCCGGTAACCCGGTCTTCGGACAGATACAAGTAAATTCTGGGATATCCAAAATTATCGTATAATCACGATCAAAATATTGATTCTCCCAGACTTCAATACTCGGAGTTTTTAAATTTCTAACTTTATTTTGTAACCCTTCATAACTCGATTTTTTACTCATTGCTACTTTACCCCCCAAACCTTGTGCATCTGCGGTATAACACAAGCTTTAATATTTTTATTTTTTGCTAATTCGCAAAAACCTTCTAACTTTGCGTTTAACTCTCTTGAAGATTCTGCACTATTAGGCTGTAAAACTAAAACCGCATCATTTTTAACATCCTTAATAATATTCAAAGATTCTTTAACATCTTCATCTATAGTTGACTTACCAACAATCGCTTTCAAAAAAACTTCTTTCTTCTTCGCTACTTCCAAAAATTTTCGATGTTCCTGCCAAAAAGGTTTATCCTGCGTTGAACTAGGCAACTTTAAATCCATAGCTACAACATCCAATAAATCGATTACCTCTGCTAACGCATAAGGCAAAGTCCCATTTGTTTCTAAATAATTTTTAAATTTATCTTCTTTTGTCAGAACCAACAACTCTTTTAAGAAATCTTTTTGCAAAAGAGGTTCTCCACCCGTATAAGAAACAAATTTACACTTTGGATAATCCAATTTAAAACGTTCATACACATACTGTGTATCATAAAATGAGAAAACATCAGTATTTGTATCACAAAACTTACATTTCATATTGCAGCCAGAAAACCGGACAAAAATCTGCTTTTGCCCAACGTATAATCCTTCTCCCTGCACACTCTCAAAAATTTCTGTTATTTTTCCGGTCATATTCCCCTATAGAACTGGATCTTCTACTTGTGCCTCTTTAAACCCTTTCGCCCGATAAAAACAACTATCGCATTTACCACATGGTTTACTGCCACCTGTATAACACGACCAAGTCAACTCTAAAGGAACTTTCAACTTCACCGCTAATTTTACTATCTGAGCTTTAGTCAATTTTATAAGCGGAGTAAAAATTTTTATTTTTTGCGCCTCTACTCCAGATTTTGTACCCTTTGCAATCATTCGACTATATGCCTGATAAAATTCTGGGCGACAATCCGGATAACCACTGTAATCAACCGCATTGGCTCCAATAAATACTGCCTGTGCTCCAATCGCTTCCGCATAAGAAAAAGCAAAACTCAAAAAAATAATATTGCGCGCTGGAACATAAGTAGAAGGAATCTCTTTTTTGTTAACATTCAATTTAATTTCAGCAGATTTATCTAACAAACTTGATCCCAACCAAGGTAAATTTATTTTTAAAATCTGATATGAACATTTTGTATACTTCGCTAACTTTACTGCTCCGCGCAACTCTCGATTATGCCGCTGCCCATAATCAAAAATTAAACAATTTACTTCATACCCTTTAGACAAAGCATAAAAAAGAGTAGTCGCAGAATCTAATCCGCCAGAAAGTAACACGACAGCTTGCTTTTTTTTACATTTAAAGTTCATATTTCGCACAACAACTACTATTCTCCCAAACAGTAACTGATTTTAAATTTGGCATTTTAGATTTAAGGCTATCATATATAAACTTACTGATATTTTCTGAAGTAGGATTAACAGTTTTAAAATAGGAGTGCTCATTAAGATATTTATGGTCAAATTGTTCTAAAACAGCTTTTAAATTATCTTTTATTTCGTGGAAATCCATAACCATACCGGTTTTATCCAAATCATTGGACGCAACTTCAACTTCCACTTTCCAATTATGGCCATGCAGCTCTTCACATTTTCCTTTATACTCACGCAAATTATGCGCTGCGCTAAAAGTATAATCAACTTTCAAAATAAACATATTACACCTTCTCTACATTCTGAATTTTTTTACCAACAAACCTTGTCGCTAATTCCGAAAACCACTGAGGATTATCACTAACATAGAATCTATTCTCAGATTTTTTTCTTGAAGCATCATTTAACATATTTTCCGAAGCTAAAATTTTTTTCACCTCTATCGCCACTTGTTTTGCCGAATCAATCAAAGTTACAGAATCTCCTAAAATTCTTTGGATAATAGGTTTGAGTAAAGGATAATGCGTACAACCTAAAATTAAAGTATCTACTCCGGCATCTTTAAAAGGTTTAAGATACTCCTTAGCAACCTGCATCACAACATCGCCATCAGTCCAGCCTTCCTCAACAAAAGGTACAAACAACGGACAAGCATTTACTACAACTTTAATACTAGGATCTAACTGTTTTATCTCAATCTCATAGGCTCGACTTTTAATTGTCCCGCGAGTTCCAATAACTCCAATCTTTTTATTTTGTGTTGCATAAACCGCTTCCCGAACACCAGGATTAATAACGCCAACTATCGGAATTTTAAAATGATGTCTAATCACAGGTAAAGCTAAACTCGATGCCGTATTACAAGCAACACAAATCAATTTCACATCTTGGTTTAAAAGAAACAAAATATTTTCAATAGAAAATTTAATAATTGTTTCTTTAGATTTAATACCATAAGGAACCCGTGCAATATCTCCAAAATAAACTAAATCTTCAGAAGGCAGCTGCCGCATCAATTCACGTGCAACTGTTAGCCCGCCAACTCCAGAATCAAATACGCCTATTGACTTCATCTTCTACCTTTCAATTGACTGTATCTTGAGAAAAATCGTTTCTATCAAGAATACAAACATTATCTAATTTTTTAGAGTAATCTTCTATTCCATTTTTTATACCTTCAGCTAATTTCTGACGATATAAATTATCTTTTAAAAGTTGTTCTTCCATTTTATTAGAAACAAATCCTACTTCAGCCAATACTGCCGGCATACAAGTTCCTCTTAAAACACAAAAATTTGCACTTTTGACACCTATAATTTTAGCATCAATGCTTGATCCCATCTCTTTACAAATAGAACGTGACAACTCAATCGCTTGAGCACGATTATAACTATGAATCATATCCCAAAGAATAGATTTAAGATTTGCAGAACTCTGCGAAAAAGAAGAATTTTCAAAATTTAATTTTACTTGTTTCGTTGAAACTACTGCTCTCTGCACATCACTTACACTTGGAGAGATATAATAAATTTCAAAACCATTTAAACTTCTCGAAGGATTTGCATTCGCATGTACGCTTAAAAACAAATCCGCATTCGACCGGTTGGCAATATTCACTCTTTCATTCAAAGGGATAAACTTATCTGAATCACGAGTCATCACAACAGAAACACCTGATTCAGCAAGAATACTTTTCAATCTTTTTGCAATATCTAAAACAACATCTTTTTCTCTTAAACCCGTTTTACCCATCGCCCCTGGATCATTACCTCCATGCCCTGCATCTATTACAATTTTTTTAATATTATTAAACGAAATTACTTTTTTTATCTCGACAGATTTTGTATTTAAAACTACATCTAAAATCTGCTCTTGAAATTTATAAGGCACAACCAACATCCCTTTATAAATATCTACAGGCTGTTTTAAGTAAGTAGGTTTATTATCAACTAATAATAATTTCTCACCTAAAAGCATCGTTATTTTATGACTACCTTTTTTCAAGCTTACTGACCTGCTTAAAGGATCATACTCAAAATCCAACCCTTTAACTTGGGACAGATTAGACAATGCACAATAATTGATTCCGTTGATATTGTAAATACTTAACCCGTTTTTAGTTTTAGTGACAGTAGTACAACCTGTAAAACTAAAAAATAAAAAAATAATTAAGTATTTTAAATATATTCTAAAATTTTTTCTCATATTTCTCTTGTTATTTATACTACTCACCTTATCGTTTCACTACGTTCAATTTAATGCACTATAATTTTTCTAACCTAAAATAAATGTAGGCTAGTGCACTTTTACTTTTTCCTTGTCGGAAAAATTAAAAGTGGAGGTGGGCGGAATTGAACCGCCGTCCTTAAGTAACTGAATAAGAGCCGACTACATGCTTAGTCAATTGTTTAACTTAAGCCTGAGTACTCCAGTTGACAGGATTACCCAAACCGCAACCCTTTGAATTTGTAACTTGTACATTAAGGGCTAAAATACAAGCTAGCCTACTAGTTCTCTAATTTATCTCGTAGGCAAGATAATTAGAGGCTTCACACTTAATTAAGTGCGAAGGCTGGTACGCCAGCAGGTGCCAATGTTGCCATTGGTACTCTGTTGAACACGTTAGTGTTTGCGTTTAGTTTTTGCATGGTTTGTTAACGCGGCCAACCCTGCATCCGCGGCATGCTGCTTTTACCCTAATTCCCTAAGTCGAAACCTTTCACCCCCTAGAAATTTTCCCAGAACTTTTCTGGAAGGAAAATTTCATCCCGCAGCGTGCGAAGTAAATTTCAAAAAATATTTACCTTGAAATTTACGAGCGTTTACGCAAGGGATAAAAAAATTTCCCTTTATTTTACTATCTCCTATTCCTCATCATCTTGCGAATCTTTAAATTCACTTCACGCTTCTTTATATCATCTCTTCGGTCGTAATCTTTTTTACCTTTACCTAATGCTAATTCAACTTTTACAAATCCTCGAGAATTAAAATACATTTTCAAAGGAATCAACGTAAACCCTTTTTGCGCCAACTTAGAATGCAGTTTTTTTATTTCGCGCTTATGCATTAAAAGTTTTCTTGTACGCATTGAATCGGAATTCAAATAACTCGCCTGAGAATATTGGCTTATATGCGCACTATACAAAAAAACTTCATCATTTTCATTAATACGCGCAAAACTTTCATCCAAATTAATCCGGCCTTCGCGCAAAGATTTAACTTCACTACCGCGCAACTCAATCCCTGCCTCGATAGTTTCAATAATCGAATAATCACGGAACGCCTGTTTATTAGTCGCTATATTATTACTCATTTTATCATATTTATACTAAAATATAAACTCAAAAACAATGGGATTGTAACAATACTAATGATATGCCCAAAAAATATCCCTTCACTAATTATTAAATCTTCTTTTTTATACTGCGTTAGTATCACAGACAAATTTGTCGCCGGAGGCATTGCTAACTGTAAAACAATCAGCAATCCAATTAATGCTGGCAACTTAAATACAAAAACTATTCCCACCCCTAACAAAGGCATAAGAATAAGTTTAACAACACTCATTAAAACCATTGCTTTTTTATCCACCTTGCTAAAATGTATTGAAGCAATATTCCCACCCACGATTAAATTAGCTAATGGCAGCGTACAATCACCCATCATTTTCAAAGGTTTCATTACAACTTCTGGCACAAAATTCTTCAAATTAAAAAAAACTAAAATTAAACCGATCAAAGTTGCCACTACTGGTGGATTAAATAATTTCGCCCAATTAAATTTCTTACCTCTATCTGCAGTAAGAAAATGTACTCCCCAAGAAAACATTACTAAATTAAACCCCAGCAAAAATAAAAACAAATAAATCAACATCGTGCTCAAATAAGCCTGCGGGACTAAAGAAGCAATTAAAACTAAGGGTAAATATCCAGAGTTCTGAAACGCCAACAATCCAATAAACTGACGTTTTTTATCTTCTTGCTTAAACACACCCTCAAGGATAAGACCTAGAGCTAACCCTAAACAAGTTATTAAAATACTTACAACAGGAAAAATCCACCAATTGGGATAAGAAGTAAAATTAAAATCTTGAATAATTTTATAAAAAATTAATACCGGCAAAGTTATTTCTATGACTAACCGGCTAAGAGCATATAAACCTTGCTCACCTAAAACATTTTTTTTAACGATAATAAATCCGATTAAACCCAGAATAAAACTTTGTAGAATTCCAACACTTGTAATATTAAACGCCTCTTTAAGCATAATTTTACCTATTTAGAAGTATATATTATAAATATAAAAAAATCCAGCTTAAATTAATGAAAGTATAAACCGGAGAATAAGTTAAGATTTGACAGAATAATTTGAGTGGAATATACTTAATTCTTGCGCGGAGGTGGCGGAATTGGCAGACGCGCTGGTCTCAGAAGCCAGTGCTGCAAGGCATGAGGGTTCGACCCCCTCCCTCCGCATAAGAAAAAGATGATTGCTTGCAATCATCTTTTTCTATCCCGAAGTGTGCGAAGAAAATTATCAAAGAGAATTTTCG
Source organism: uncultured Planctomycetales bacterium (assembly GCA_964421615.1). Classification (GTDB taxonomy): domain Bacteria; phylum Omnitrophota; class Gorgyraeia; order Gygaellales; family Profunditerraquicolaceae; genus CAYQXW01. Next base: position 3,195 of record CAYQXW010000008.1, on the reverse strand, counting down.
AGCGTATACACGAGGGACAAATTAAAAGCTGCGAACAAATTATTGATTACTCTAACTAAAACTGTTCCTAACACCAATACAGTTATCACAAGATTTATTTCTCTCTTTTATTAAAGAATAAAACTCTTCACAAGACACTTCTTTTAATTCCCCTTCTTTTCTTACTTCAAATTTATTAAAACACGGTTTCGAACATACACTAGAAAAATGTAAAGCAAAACACTTTTTTTGGGCTGATTCAGATTCAGAGCAAGGCAACAAATTTATATCTTCTGTCTTATACTGCTTTGCATCAAAATAACAGACTGAACTACAACCATCAAGACAATCACCGCTACATTTCTGACTTGTTATTGCACTGCATATTTCTTTTACTTCTTGATTCATAATTTTTTTCATTTCTTGCGAACCTGAAGTATCTTCAGAAAAACCCTTTAATGGAAAAACAACATTAAAAATTATTCCTAACAGCAACAATGTAATATAATATTTTTTCATTATATTTTATCCTCTCACAATTTAGAAAATATACTTTTGTCTTACTGATACTATTTTTATACTTTTACTCAATCTGTCAATAAAAAAATCTTATTTAAATCCAATTTTCGGCTTTTCTTTTTCTTCAAGCGGCTCAAGCAACTGTTTTATTGCTTGAAAAACAATCGCAAATTGTTTATCGTATTTTGCTTCCATCTCCTCCACTTTTCTTTTTAAATCCACATTTGTTAATAATAACCGTTTCAAACTTACAAATGCTCGCATAATTTGGATGTTGACAATTATTTGAGGTGACATTTTGACACCTCAAAAATTCTTCCTTAGTTAAACTAAACATAAAATCTTCCGGAAATCTTTTTAAATTACGCTTTACTTGTCGAATTAAATATTTAGTTTCTATTCCATAATAGCTTAGCCAAATCACTATCTAACATTACTTTTTTACCTCTTATTAAAAAAATCTTCGCAGCAATTAATTCTGCTATAACCAAATCAGGCATTTTTGCCTCCTTTATTTAAATCCGATTCTTAGTTTTTATTTTTCTTGAACTGGTCACAATTTGCGACCAGTTCAAGAATAAACGAAAATTTCTGTAAAATCTAACGTAAATTTCTAAAATAAAAAAGAGTATCACAAATAGTGATACTCTTTTTCGCTCGCTTTGCTCGCTCCATAAGTTGTGGGACATTACCTATCCCGCCAGATTTACGCTTCGTCGATTTCATGGCGCTTCGCGCCTAGAAATCTCCTTGCATCTGCCGGGATTAATTCGGCCATACAACTTATGTTCGCTCGCTTTGCTCGCTCCATAAGTTGTGGCCTCATTAAAAGAAAACGGGCTGGATATGATATCCAGCCCAAGACGAAATTTATTAAAACTCAGGGATGCTCCTAAAGTTTAAACTTTAACCCTAACAACATCCCCTCGCCCTTAAAGACCATTTCGTTATCTACAATTTACAGTATAAACACTTTTATTTTTTTGTCACTAACACAATTCTACTTTAATTTGTCTTTTTCCCACCTTACTTCTATTTTCTCATAAGCAAAAAAACTTTATCTTTTTGACGTACAACAGACGGAACTTTAAAACTTACTGTTTGCCCTTTTTGCGCCTTACTTACATTCACACCGTCAACCTGCAAATTAGCGACTTCAAAATTTATAACAGGAGTAGTCTTACCGTAAACTAAAATCATCTGCCCATCGCTCAAATAATCATTGCGTACACGCACCGCTGCAACTTGAAGCTTTGAGTAATATTTCACTACTTCACCTAAATAAGTTTTTTCAAACCCACTTGAAGCTTCATCACTTCCAATATCTAACGCCTGCCCAAGAAAAAAACCAGTTGAAAATCCACGATTATAACTTTCCTGCAATTTTGCAAACAACTCTTTTTTTAATTTTAATGTTAACTCTCCATTGGCATACGCATCTAAAGCCCGACGATAACTAGAAACTACTATCTTGTTATACTCAGGCGTACGCATCCTTCCTTCAATTTTAAAAGAAGAAATCCCAGCATCAATTAGTTTATCAATAAACATTATTGTGCACAAATCCCTAGCACTTAAAATATAATCTTTACCAACAATATATTCAGTATCATTTTCTTTATCTTTAACAAAATATTTTCTCCGGCACTGCTGCACACATTCCCCACGATTTGCAGATTTACCACAAGCAACATAGGAAAGAAAACATCTACCCGAAACACTCACACACTGCGCACCATGGATAAAAACTTCCAACTCTAATGGAATTTTTTCTCGCATCAACATCTTACGCATATTTATAATATTATCTAAACTGCATTCACGCGCTAAAACAATCCGATTAATCCCCTGATTATAAAAAAACTTAGCAGATTCAAAATTAGCTACACTTGCTTGAGTAGATAAATGTACATCTATCCCAACTTTTTTTGCTAAACTTATTACCGCCATATCCCAAGCAATAACAGCATTAACCTTACTCTCTTTGGCTGCAACTAAAATCCGTTCAAGTTTTTTAAGTTCATCTGTAAAAATAATAGTATTTAAAGTAAGATATCCTTTTTTCCCAGCCGCTAAAATTACCTGCATCACTTTTTTAAGTTCATCAATTTCAAAGTTTGCTGCTTCTGCACGCATATTCAAACTTTTCACGCCAAAATAAACAGCATCCGCGCCTGATTCAAGCGCAGTTAATAATGCCGGCCAATCACCTGCAGGAGCTAATAATTCTGGAATACTTATTTTATTTTTCATAATTTTAGTAATAGGTTAAAATAAAAACGGGACTAGAAGTATTTTACATTCTAATCCCGTTTTTTAAAACTACTATTTTTTATAATTATTTAGAAGCTAAGTCTAAAGATAAATTTGCATCTGCTTGTAAAACCTTATCAATATTCAATAATATTTTAACTTTTCCAGCAATTTTACCCATTCCAGTAATAAAATCTGCTTCTGCTTTAGAACCAAAACTTGGTGCTGGTTCAATATTATCTTGAGAAATATCGACAACTTCACAAACTTTATCAACAACAATCCCCATCAAACTATTTAAAACATTCAATACGATTATACAAGTTTCCTTAGTATAATCCATTTTCTGCATACTAAATTTGAGACGCAAATCAATTACAGGAATAACTTTTCCTCTTAAATTGATTACGCCTTTGACATACTCTGCAACTTTTGGCACTGCAT